>JBGTFK010000138.1:0-5056 GCA_041747305.1 Candidatus Nitrosocosmicus sp. | reverse complement strand
ATTAAAATAGGTTATTGAATCAAGGAACTGATTTCCAGTTAAATGAAAACGAAGGTACAGTTTTGTGTGATCTTTGTGGAAATGTTCTTGAAGCTTGCATGTGTGTATGCCCTTATTGTGGAAGAGGAGATAAATGTGAGTGTTGTCTTCATGATTCGATGACCGGTGGTTGAGCAAACTTCCCAATTTTGCTGGATTGAAACTATAATAAGCACAAGTGCTGATATTAGTATTATTAATGGTTATTTCTAGAGAGTCCATTTCTTGGGTTATTGGTGGGCCTCAAGGAAGTGGAGTAGATTCAGCATCCCACATATTTCTAAAATCTATAGCAATGTCGGGTTTGAATGTGTTTGGAAAGAGAGAATACCACTCGAACATAAAAGGAGAACATAGCTACTTTTCTATAAGATTTTCAAATCAGATTGTAAGGTCTCCTGTTGATGATATTGACATTCTTGTAACTTTTGATGCTGAAACAATAGTAAGACATTCCCCATTCTTACTAAAAGGCGGAATATTGATTTATGATCCGGATGTTATAGGAAAGAAAATTGAGGATATACATACCTTAGACAAATCATCCGAAAAGAGAATATCAGATATATTAAAGAGCAAGAGCAAAGAATTTAGTCTTGCAGGAATAATAGAAGAGCTTAAAGAGAGGAAAGTTATTCTCGTAGAATTACCATACACTAAACTAATAAACAAGTTTTCTGAGCAAATTCAAGATCACACCCTAAGTAAATTAGCAAGGATTACCAATGTAATGTCACTTGCAGCTTCATTGGCAGTTTTAGATTTTGATATTCCCCTTATGGAGCAAGGGATTCTAGACACATTTGCTAACAAACCAAAGATAGCCGAACTCAATGTGAAAGCGGCAAATTACACTTATTCTTATGTTAAGGAGAAATTTGGAGAGATCCCAGAAAAATTTTCATTGGTAACAAAGATCCATAACGAGGTGAATGGTAATTCCATCATTGCACAAGGGAATCAGACTTCACCATTAGGAAAAATGGTGGCTGGTTGTAGATTTCAAACATACTATCCTATTACACCGGCTACCGATGATAGTGAGTATCTAGAATCAAACCAGATTCTGGATCAAAATGATAAAAATAGAGGGTCAGTGGCAGTAATTCAAACAGAGGATGAGATTGCTGCTATAACCATGGCTATCGGAGCGGCCTTAACCGGTGTGCGAGCCTGCACTACTACTTCAGGACCAGGATTTTCTCTAATGGCAGAAGCATTAGGATGGGCAGGAATAAATGAAGTTCCCTTGCTGGTTAGTTTGTATCAACGCGCAGGACCATCGACTGGACTGCCCACAAGACAGGAACAAGGGGATCTCTTATTTGCAATCAACGCAGGACACGGCGAATTTCCAAGGATAGTATATTCCTCTGGAGATATCGAAGAAAGCTTCTATGACACTATTAGAGTATTCAATTATGCAGATATTTTCCAAACGCCAGTTATCCATATGTTAGACAAGTATCTTTCTAATAGCATTATTACTTGCAGTCCATTTGAGTATAAAAATCTAAAAATTGAAAGGGGGAAGATACTAGAGGGTAAATCTATAGATATCAAACAACAAGGTTTTTCGGATCACTTTAAAAGGTTCAAATTGAGCGATGATCCGATTTCCCTGCGTGTCCCATTGGGAACAGAAAATGGAATATTCTGGAATACGGGTGATGAGCACGATGAAATGGGGCACATAACTGAAGACCCAGAAACAAGGATTAGTATGATGGAAAAGAGACTGTCTAAATTAGAATTAATACAGGGTAGAATACCTAAGGAAGAGCAAATTACGATCGAATTTGAAAATAATACAAGTGGCAAAGTGAAAAAATTAATGGTAATAGTTAGTTGGGGATCTACGAAAGGAGCAATACTAGATTCGCTAGAAAAAATTACTGAAGCAGATGATACGATTCAATTTTTGTACCTTCAAATCAAATTATTAAATCCTTTTCCCGCAAGACTTTTGGAAGACATTGTAAGAAATAAAATAGAAAAATTGAACACTATTGATAAATCATCATCCAGTATCGAGACTATAGTAACAATTATTGAGATGAACTATTTGTCCCAATTGGACGTTCTACTAAAACAAAATACAACCTTGCGATCTGACCATAACATACTAAAATATAATGGCAGACCAATGTCTCATACCGAAATATACAATTCTTTAATAAACATAATAAATAACCAATCTAAACGGAGAGTTATATTAAAAAATGGAGTATAAATTAGCCGATTTTAAGACACAGGTTCATAATGACTGGTGTGCCGGTTGTGGAGACTTTGGTATACTTAATGCAATCCAAATGTCTCTTTATGAATTAGAAATACCTCCGCATCAAGCTGCAATTTTTTCTGGGATTGGATGTTCGGGTAAAACCCCTCATTTTATTAATACATTTGGAATACACACGCTACATGGCCGAGTCTTGCCCTTCGCTCAAGGAGCCAAACTGGCCAATCCAAATTTGAAAATTCTGGCTGTTGGTGGTGATGGAGATGGATTGGGAATAGGTTCGGGACATTTTGTAAATTCAGGAAGAAGAAATATTGATATCACATATATTATTTACAATAATGGAGTTTATGGATTAACCAAGGGACAGGCATCTCCCACGCTAAAATTAGGGATGAAGACAAAATCTTTGCCTCAGCCCAATGTAAATGATAGTATTAATCCTATAGCATTGGCTTGTATCAGTGGTTTCACATATATAGCAAGAGGATATTCATATGACATAAAGCATCTTAAGGAGGTAATTAAAAAGGGGATCGAGCATAGTGGTTTATCCTTTATTGATGTACTACAGCCTTGTCCTACATATAATGATATAAATACAAAGGAATGGTATCAAAGTTTTACTCTAGATGAGAATAATCCTTCAATAAAAATTCCCAAGATATACAAACTAGAGGAAGAAGGTTACAACGGGGTAGTGGATAATGATGAGGAGCCATCTGACAAGATAATCAAAGCAATTGAAAAATCAAAAGAATGGGAAAATAGAATTCCTGTTGGGGTTTTTTATGAAAATAAGAATACGCCTACATATGAAGAAAGATTACAAAGCAGAATTAACAATTACAAGGAATATCCACCAGCGCTGCAAACAATAAAAGATGAAAACGGAAATCCAAATATCAATATAGATAGATTGATCGATGAGCTTAGAGCAAAATAACTTGTTACTTAATTAAAGCTCATCTTCAAAATTTTTTAATTTACTATTATCACATTAAAGTTTGAGTATGGTGAAAGTATCGTCCTGTCCTCGATCGAATGCTCTGTACAACAACGGATATTCCTACAAGATAGGAAAAATTTTTTTCGCAATGATGAGCGGTCAACCGCTGTGATATCCATTACCGTTTAATTTAATCAGCGGTATTTGAGGTCACCTCATCAGTTATTTAACACCATCATGGATTCATTATCAACTCGATGGTAGGGTACCAAATTGAATAGTGGTTTTTCGATCTGAAACTAGTCAATATTCAAGTAATTTGTTAATAATTTTTTATAGTATTGGACTATAGTATGTATATTCCTATCATTTATGAGTAACTTATAATTTTCTTTACTAATTCCAATATGCTAAAAACTTGATACAAAATAAATAAAAGTTTATCGTTTGTATTATCCTTTCATACTATACTTTGGGCGAAGGAACTAACTAATGTTTTATAGACAGATACGTATAAAGTACACATATACACATATTTATGGATAATTCATTCTACTTTTGCGTCTCTGTGTCGCTTTTTATTAAATAAATAGCGAGGATAAAATAACTGATAAAACTCCCTTGAAGTAATATATCAATGAACCCTTTAAAGGCAGTTTATCTATTGCCTATTCGAGTGCTTGGTGAAGGTATCCAAATCTATGGGTATTCTATGATGGGCTTTATTGTATTTATCTAACATTATCTAACATGGGTCTTGCTAAATTCTGAGGTATTTAATCCTAGGTGCCATCTTCTTTCAATAGTATGATATTGAGGCTAGTATGTGTGACTAGAATACTGAATAAATAATCTGTTTTTTCTTCCTTTGTATGATCAATTTCAAGGATATGATAATAGTGGAGAATCCATTGGGATTAATCCAGTGATTAGTGAATGGATATTTTCCCAGTATGCACTATTTTAACGTGAAAATATCTCAATTAGCACCATCTAAGGAATACAAAAATTAGTCAATCTAATGATGATTCGAGCCTTTTTCAATAACTATTAAACTACGAATTGAATTATTTTCACAGGTTTGGTTTAAAGATAAGTTTTGAGAATTCTAATTTAAGTATAAATGTTTAATTTCTAAAATAAAAAAAGGGATCTAGTCCCACTTACTCCATGCAGCCATCCATCTATAAGTCCAAGTGTTGAGTTTTGCACCCAAGGCCGCTATAGGTACACAAAGCACCGCTCCAGCTCCTGCTCCCAAGGCAACAGGACTGTTATAGAACTTTCCTACCTGTGGTTCAATTGGAGTCATGTATGGTGGTAACGTGGGTCTAGGATATTTGAATGCCATTTCTAATGGGTCAGCAACCAGCAACAAGTTAATCATATTAAACAGTGGGAGTGACATTCCTACCAATACACCCCCAATTAATATTGCCGCGTGTTTGTTTCTTCTTGTTGCCCAGTACGCCAAATCCAATAACATAGCAGAGGGTATCCAAACAGGAACCACGACAAAATCGTACGGGTATCCCAATGCGAACCATGCTCCTTTGGCAACCCATGTATAAATCGTCATAATAGTTGCATAATACGTAGCCGTTCCAGGGACACCGGTAAACAACATATAGTATATAGCTCCTACCACAAGCATTGTGGATTGAGAAATCGAGAATACGACGAATGATGTCCATGCCCAGTCAGTATAGAAGATATAATCTCCTGCGTTGATTGTAAGCAACGTACTATTTACTGCAACAACAACTATGAACAAATAGTGAGTTGTACGTCTTAACCAGACCATTATTATGCTGTTCTTATAGGTA
>JBGTFK010000137.1:0-33670 GCA_041747305.1 Candidatus Nitrosocosmicus sp. | reverse complement strand
GTTACTTGATTCGAGATTGAGTTTGGGTGCGTGGGGATGAGTACTGATATCGGTATTTTAATTAGGATTCTACAGTCTACTGGGCAAAGTTGAATTTACTACGGATTATGATAAATTGTACGGTATTCTTGTAATCCACCCCATTGGGATACTGTTTCTGGAAGTGATTATCAATAATTCAAATCGATGTTCTACTTTAGTCATTGTAAGGACGGTCTAAAATCCACTATTCCAGGAATATCTAACAAGTCTATTTCATTTGCCATTTCAGCGGCTTTCTCTGTTTCCCTGTCCTCATTCATACATTTATCGTAAAATACACAGTACGGACACTTGATATTTCTTACTTTCATGTTAAGTCGAGGAAGTATCGACACATCATTTTGCTTAATTGCATCTACGAATAAGTTTTTCCTGCGCATCATTTCGTTTTTGAAAAGTTCCCTAGCTATGTCGTCCTTCGGTAACAATACAGACCAGCTTTCGATGCGAGGACCCTTACCATCAAACGGCCGGAAGAAATAATCACCTTTTTCATCCGATTTTATCCATCGCATTTCCCTATTACTATACCTGATTGATATGATCCCTTTTTCTATACCGGTTATGGTTAGATAATAAAGTAACTGTCTAAGATACGATTTAAATCCGTAATCAGTTATATCCAATCTTCGATTACTCTGGGTATCCTTCAATTCTATAATCACCTCTTTGTCCATATCCAGAATATCTGGATGAGCAATCAGACCATCAAATTCTAAATCCGCCTGTGATACACCCATGTTAGCCAGATCTGTAATCACAAATTCACTGGCCTCTCCCCTAATGAAATGATTGATGGATTCGTCTGTGAGTGGTTCAAGATCTGGAAACTTACGTCCATAGTATTGTTTTCGAATACAGGAAGAAGGCAAAATATCGGAAACATGTACCTCATCCTCAGATCTCTTCCTTTTTTCATATCGTGATCTGAGGGAATTCTTCAATAGATCGGTAAATTCACGGTCAGAGCGAACAACAATGGTCATAATAATATTCTATTTACCGCCTAATTGCAAATTAACATTATGCTCTTTTATTCAATTACATCCGTGGGAATACGATTCAAGGTTGAACAAAATCCCATCTCATCTATGCACCATCTATCTCCAATGGGATCTTGTAACAGTATTCCGGACGCTCAAGTACAGGCTCATTAAAATATCAAAGTTAGGATCATATCTGTGAATTGGTTTCCTTGAAAACTAACCTAAACTGATATCATCAATATTATTATTATTGCAACTTGTAATTGATCTATCGATGCGGATGATTCACCGAATGCTGATATTGACTAATCAAATATTACGCTCAAATCAATGCACCTATTAATATCTATTTCACGTCAACTGTCAAAATCCATGGAATTCCAGAAATCTTCCGATCTATCATGAAATCTGTACTTCCGTCCTATTTGATGAATGTAGATGTTATCAAATAAATCTAGAATCAGACACTCTTCTGTACCCCCAAACTCAGGACCCCTCATTCCCCTCCCAATCATCTGTTCGTAAAGGTTTGGACTGTTTGTGGGCCTCGCTATTACAACAGCATCTATTAGCGGAGAATCAAATCCTGTTGTAAGCACTCCGAAATTGCATAGTATTCTGATCTCCTGTTCCTTAAATTTCTTAATGTACATTTGACGTATTCCTGAGCTAGTTCCCGATATCACGACTCCTGACGGTACTCCTCTATCGCGTAGCAGGGCGGCCATTATGTTGGCGTTTGTAACAGATGGAGCGAAATAGATTATACTTCTCTTCTCATTGCTGAGATTCAAGAGGATATTAAAAATTATTTTATTCCGTTCGAAGTCACTGCCCATATCCTCGAGAAGCTTCAGCATACCGTGAGCGGATTCAAAAAAATCATGATAATCAACATCGAAATTCCTGTTTGTAGTGATTATGCGATGTATGGGTTTTGAAAGTATACGCCTGTCGATAAGTTCTTTTTTTAAAAGTTTCCAGTTACTCCATACAGCTGGATCAAAGCCGTTCGCTCTTGGATATATTATATTTGAATTGTATTTTTCAAGCAAGTATTTTGTGTCATCCTGATCATAACCTCTAAAAGGAGTAGCCGTTAATCCTATAAGCGGTATTTCTTGACCGTTAGATGATGGGAAGTTTATCCCAAGAGTATTAAATACAGTATTATATTTTTTTGTAATGGAAGTATGTGCCTCATCAACTATAACTATTCCCATATGTCCTGCAAGAGATTCAAGACCCGTTCGAAACTCGGAGACATCGTCATTGGTCCTTATTCCGGAAAAGAGTTTATCTATGCCTGCTACTATAATTCCTTCCTGATCAAGATTTGGAAGAATGCGCTCTGCACCCCACATACGAAAGAGCCTGATCTCCTGTTCCGTTTCACCTTCTACAGCCCAGGCCTGCTTAAACGACTGGAATGCCTGTTCACACAGCTCTTCAGTTTGGGCTATCCACAGAAGATATTTTACCTTACCTACGGTACGATTTTTCCAGTATTTTATCATGGCATCTATAACAATTCTGGTTTTACCTGATCCAGGTGGAAGCCGTACTATTCCTCTGTTTCTACTTCCCGTCTCTGTTTTCAGCAGCGCGAGGATCTGGTCCCGGATGTTTACCTGAAAATCCCTGAGAGGATGCAGCTTTATGGGTCCCTCTACATCTTCGAATGGTGATTGAGGACTCAAACCGCGCAGACCCGCAAAAATGTCTGGGAATCCAAAAGCCCTCACAAACCGGATTGAATTCATGCTGCCGGGCTTCCATGGATACAGCATTATTTCCTCTACAGACAATTTTTCTGATCTGAACAGATCACTTTCAGTTTGATACCTTTTGTTATGCCTACTGAGTTTTTTGGTAAAGATTTCATTGTTAGGATCCTTTTCATAAAGTTTTTCAAGCAGAAGCCTGCGAAGGGATTCTTCCTGCAGCAGATCCAGCTGTAAGATATCCACTGCGATTCTCGGAATTTTTGCATCGGCAATCTTTGCCAATCCGAAATCGGTATCCGATAAAATACCTGCATACATGGATAAAACACCCGGTAGGCATTTGTCTACTATTTTTGTCAGAACGTATGAGGATCTGTGAGCGCCATCTTTGAAATCGAGAAGTTTACCGATGATCATCGCGGCATTCGCCTTCTCCTCCTCTGACGGAAGATATCTCTCCATGCTCATCTTGCAGTCACCAAATATCCCTCTCTCATGAGAGAATTTATCAGCAGCTGGGCCTCATAGGCGGCTTTTCCGCTAATTTTTACCCCAATCTCGAGGTTTGAGCTCAGTCCATGATAGGTCAGGTTTGCAGAAGTTATAAGCAGGATCGAATAGTCAATTATTATCAATTTTGCATGAAGCGATCGTTTGGGATCTTTTGGGTCAGTTCTCATGGTATACAGTCTGGAGGTAGGGAAGTTTTTCCAGAGCCTTTTTAATACAAATAGGTGATCTTCGGCCTTATCTAGAATTAAGCTAACATCAACATTTCTGGCAATCGCATCTTCCAGCGAGCTTATAATCGGAAGGGCATATTCTTCAACCCTGTATCCTACCAAGGTAACTTTTGTCTTGGCTCTCCTGATCATTTCTATCATTGTTAGCATTGTGTTTCTTGCGGCTATCGGAAATCGGATCGGTCCAGTCCATATCAGTTCACACTGTTGGGCGTTCCGTAATTCGTGTTCCCTCACTGCTATTGCGGTATCTAAAGCCAACAGGAGTGATGGCCTAGATGCATCCCGGTTCCTCAAAAATGAGCCTACGGCGGAAAAGGGTATCCCGGATAATTCTAATTTCTCCTTTATTTCGGTGAGGGTCATATTAACTGGTTTATCAAGATATTTTCTCAGGAGGACAATTTTTTCATGAGGAAGATTGTCTATGATAACCAGAAGATTGGTTACAATGTCATTGCGTAATGACGCATCATCCATATCCAAAACCACCGGACAATCCTGAATTATGGTTTGAAAGATAACCTTTCAGCGCATAGCGAATCGTGGACCGGTCTAGCAATTTGTTCATGGCTTCACATGAGATCTCTGGTAGAAACAAGCAAGCGTGACATGCCGAGCCGTTTTCCCTCTCGGTTACGTCGGGATGATTCATGCTGCAGAGCGGATCGGATGAACATACGATAGATTTCCTTATTGACATGTCCATGATGACTCCAAACGTGTTTCCGGTTTTACCAATACTGGCGAGTCCTCCAAGACTTCCGTCGCTGCTTGAGGAGGAGGTATACAGAAGAATTCCGCCCATATCATTTTGACCGTAAACTTTTTCTCGTATAGAAGACGAGGAATACCCCGTATAGTTGGAAAGTTCACGTATCAAAAGATGAGAAAGGCTATGCAGGAAGATGTATCTGGGCGGATAGCGATTTGACGTGACTCTATGACGTCTCATTCTATCAAACTGCATCATTATTGAGTTGTTCCTGCTAATAATTTGGTCATTTGAATCAATTCCTTTTAAAAAGTCTTCATTGAAACTTAGAAATATGCCCTCGCCGTGATTTTCTATAGCAGGTAACCAAGTGGGTTCGTCGGCGCACAGCTCGGCAATGCCAGGGGGTTCCGGATCGTCCGGGTCTATGGAATCTATTCTTGAAAAGCCTTTCAGAACTATAGTTTCCTTTAATCTTCTGACCACGACAAGTTTGCTTATTATGCTGCTAAACCGATCAGGGACCGGTATGGGCTCGGTAGCAAAATCATCTTCATCCTGTGGACCATCATAGTTCAGTGCATCCCATTCATCTATTTTGATACCCCTTTCCAAGCTTTGTTTTTCAATCGAGGAAAAACAACTCCTTAAGTACGCTATAATCGAGTCGGTAGAATATTTTTCTCCCAGATCTGGGTGCTTTGACCGGATCTTTTCAACTAAATTTTCCAACATTCCGGGATCATCTTGACATAGTGAAAGTGATTGCCTATACTCCTTAAGTTTTGAGTAAAGCGGGTGGACAAACGGTGGGATGGAGAGACCTCTAAGAAGTGATGCAAAGTATACATTGGAAGCTCCTTTGAGAAGACCTCGTGGTACCTCATCGCACTTTTCCGGCTCCCCGAGCCATGGCCTTAAACCGGGGCAGTACTTTAGAATTTGCGAGACCCCTTTTTTTGCTAGCGCTAGCGCCAAGCTTTTGCTCTGACCGCAGTTGGTGCACTCGACCTTTAGACCCTCGAGGGATACCGTATCGGCTCCCTTCCTGAGATAAAGTTTATCAGACCCGCAATCATCCCGGCTGTGTGGCACCCACCTTTTCCAGGGAAAGTCATCTATGTGCCCATTCTTACAAGCAATCACAAGACGGGCCGGATGAGTGGAAATCCTTTCGCCATCGGCATTTCTGCAGTCAGGACAGTATAGATTAAAAAAGTCAGGATGTCCGTTTCTCTTCGAAAGCTTGTTGCACCTAGGACATTCGCCCCATCGAGGGAACGTAATTACCGGCACATTCAAATGACTTCCGCTAGAATAAGGACTCCTAAAACTTGCAACCTTGCGAAAACGGTGGATCTTCCTGAGCATTGCAATCAGACGTGTATCCTCAAATTCCGTGAAGTATCTGTTGCTCCAGAAATCGATGCCTCTTATCATGACCGAGTCATTAGTCGTATCGTATATCGCGCCAGGGCCCATCGTCGTAATGATCTGGCTGGGTCTAAGAGAGCCCGCCCTTCGCTGGGCATCCATAGATTTTGATCCTGTATGTTTATCTGTCGTCATAGTATAGATTCGACTCCTTCTCCACATCTCTCATCGATGTCGGTGTTATTTTGGCCGTTCTAAACCTTCCTTCCTCTCCAACGTCGATCATGAGTACATTTTCAACATCATCCTGCTCTCCATCATCTTCATTCCTTTCATTGTCTCTAAACCGAGACCGATATTTTAGGGCGGGGCTTTTTGATCTTTTTTGTATCCACCACTCTGTAAGATGCTCCAGCTCTTTCCTGAACCTGATGAAGTCCTCTTTTGATCTATCACTGCCCTCCACATTCAGAAATCTTTCTTGGATAGCTTGAATAGCTCTTTGTACAAGAACGTTATCGGCGTCGAATTTCTGGGCAGAGGTGTTAGAGGAATATTCAGGAATGAGTAGCCTAACAATTGAGATGAAAACTGCATGAAGGGCGCGTTGAATGGCTCTATCTGAAAACGGAGTTATGCTTACAGGATCAACAAATCTCTGAAGCATTGAATGAAAGGCGATAAAGTTCTCATAGTGAGAAAGATCCCTTGGCCTATACGGATTGTACAGGGTTACTATAAGGCCCGGTGCATCCAGTTTTCTTCCGACTCGACCTACGGCCTGAATATACTCTGCAGTATTCTTCGGTTGTCCTATAACTACCATTAGTCCCAGCCTGTCTACATCCACACCAACTGCAATCATATTGGTCGCGAGTAGAATATCTATTGCATCCTGAGCTACATTCTTTTCAAGCGCGGCTAGTACCAAGGGTATTTCTGAAGATGGGATACGACCAGTTAGCTCTCTCTTTCTGTCTATTTTTCTTTCTTGTTCCCCGCTATGACTCTCATCCAGCTCAACGATATCATTTATTCTTCTCACGACATCATCCTCAAGCAGTCTGAGCGCTCCGCCTAGTTCCCTTTTACTATTGAAATAGCCTACCAATGTCCAGTATGGATCTATATCTTGACCATGGACTGCATGTAGCTGCTTTGCTTTCTGCAGGAGGGAGGCGTAAATCCTCAAACCTGCTGTCTTGACAGAATAGGAGGGACAGCTTACGCCCACAAATTTTCTGCCTCCTTCTTCCACCTCCCACCAGAAATACGAGTCCCCAGCGTCAAGACCCGGAGGAGGGAAAGTTTCAGTTCTTCTTCTGTTAAAAAGTTTTTTCACCTGATATTCAACTCCTTTTACAGTAGCTGTTGATACAAGAATTTTGGGTCTATATACAATCTGACCATTTGTTCTTGTACACAGAAATTCCACAGCTGTTTCGTACAACCCTGCAATAGTTCCCAGTGGACCGCCAATAAGATGCAACTCATCTTGTATTATGAGATCAGGCGGGCTCAGACAGCTTATGTTTTTAACATCTATTCTAGACGGGCCCTTCCCGTGGGACATTTCCCTGTGATCATCATACGATGAGCTTAGAAAGCCGTGTACGCCGCAGTACCTTGTGGCATAACCAAATATTGTTGCAGTTTCTGGTTTTCTGGCCATGACCGCAAACTTATCCACGGTTCCAATTATTATCGACGGACAGCGCCTGTAGATGTCACTGTCTACGGAGAGAACTGGCAAAGCATTTGAAATATCGCTAGCAGAGCCGAAAAAGTCACACCCCTTATTACGACAATGAACTATTATCCGCTCTGTGGTCTTATCTGCGTAAAAGTTTTTTGCACCAATCTCGTGTCCGCACCAAGGACAAGATGTTATCTGCACGGGGTTAGATTCCGAAATATTTCCTGTTCCACTCGATAGTTCAATCAGTTTCCTCCTAGCCGTTTCAAAATCATTGGGTGTTGACTTCCCTCCTACCCAGAGTCCTATAAGGAATGGCTCTGATCCTAGTCTCTTGATATCTCTTCTACGGATTATCTCGCATGCACAAACCAAGGATGCAGCTCTCTGATACTGTTGAACGGTTAAAAGCCTCAGAGTATATCTCATGATAACAGACACGCCGTTACCTATTGGTTCACCGGTCTTGGATCTAATCCGTCGCAAAAACATGGCAAAGGCAGAAAGGCCTAGGTAAGCCTCGGTTTTACCCCCACCCGTTGGAAACCAAAGTAAGTCGGCTATCTCCCTGTCCTCAGATATTGGGTCTGCAATGCCCTTTAGATTCATAAGGATAAATCCTATTTGAAAAGGACGCCAAAAGTTTACGCCCTTCGTTGTGTACTCTGGTCTGGCTGCCGAGGGTATGCTTTTGTTCCTTCTAGCTTGGATGAATTTTGAGTTGACTCTCTGCAACAGCATGGCCTTGCATGCATATACAAACGCATCATAGACGGCTGGGTCCGACTCTAGTAGATTAACACCCTCTCTAATGCGCTTTAAGGCTCTCTTGCATCTATCAATGTGTGATCTAGCGGTTTCTAGGTGACTCTGGTTTAAACCGTTTTTCACATGTGTACCTGAATTGTTCAGGATAAGCGAAGAAACTGTTTCAATCCAACTACTATACCCGTCGGTTATCGATGCAAATAGATTTGAAAAATCGGCCGGTTTAGTGGCATATGCAAGATCTGTCATATCTACGTCATGGGGTCGATTGGATTCATCTGACGACCACTTTACGCTCTTGGCTTTGTATTTTGGCAATACGCTTGTGGAGATCCACATCGGATCGGATTTCGACTCCCATGTTGCAGCGCAGTTAAATCCCCTAGCAAATATTATTTTATTTCTAAAAAGAAGATCTATCGATCTTTCAGCAGAACCAAATTCATCATCGCTACCTTCTTCTGACGTCTTTGAGATGATTCCCTGAAAAGGGCAAACCGCGCTGGCTGATCTAAGTACAATTTTTGGCTGAAATATCGATCTTGCATTCTCCATGTATAGTTTATTCCCTTTCTTGTTTCTCCCCTTGGCTCCTTGCCCTTCTGTAGTCTGCAGCTCATCATGAAGTTCATTATCGTTGTATAGAAAGACCGTAATCACACGCGATTTGGCTCCGTCCTCTATCGACCATTTTAATACGGCGCCACCATCGGGAAGAGTTACTTCGCCGGAGCGTTTGAGAGTGTCAATTGGAACGCTGTGTTTTATCTGCTTCCTTGACCATATTATGCTGTTATCTTGCTCATCATATAGTGGGTTATAGATACCATATTCTATGGATGCATCCAGGATTTTGAGATCTTCTTTTATCCGGCAGGATAGGCCTATAGAATTCTGCTTGAAGGATCGGTTTACCTCTACCTGTTCTTGCAAACTTTTATCATCCTCCTCTTCCTCATCCCCCCCTGCGGCAAGCTTTTCTTCATCTTCCGGATCATATTTTGTATTCTTGGGAAAAAGTATTCCCGATACGTACCAGCTCCTTGGACCTGCCTTGTCGTATATGACCTCATCTTCTGACCTCGGTCCTACAAGATCGTACTCGAGTTCATTTATCAGATCATCTCGTAAATCGTTCATATCTTAGCTTACCACCCTTGGAACGTGAGAAAGCGGAATTTCGATAAGAAACGTTACTCCTGTAGAAAATTCAGAGTTCTGAAGAATGCTAATTCTTCCATCATATCTCTCCAGAATTTCCTTAATTATTGGAAGACCAAGCCCCGTGTCCTTGATCATACCATCTCGGCTGGAATAGGTGGAAAAAAGAGGTTCGAAAATTCTTTCCCTATTCTCACTCTTTATACCGATTCCGTTATCGCTGCATTTGAGAACAAACTTTTGTTTATCGAACATTACCTCTACCTTTAACTTCCTTTCGTTTTCAATTCTCTCAAGGGATTTGATAGAGTTGGTAAACAAATTCGTAAGAATTGATTCAAAATCAGTTTCATTGATGGATATGGTTATGTTATCAGGAACCTCCCTGTATATTACCTCGATACCAAGTCCGTAAACGGTTTCCTTGAAGGCACTAACGATCCTGTTGAATGTGTCAGAAACTCGCACGTCCGTACTTAGCCATTTTGTTTGAATAGATTTTGAAACAAGCGATGCATAGTGATTTACAAATGACATAAAGTGTAGAACCTTTGCGGTATTAAAATTTAGATCTTTTATATGAGGTTTGATCTTGGCAATTCCATTTATTTCATCCTCAGAGAAGGAGTCAAGTAGCTCAAGAGTTTTAGTGATATTACCCAGAGGACGTATCACTTCATGCGCAATGTAGGAAGTTGCGATTGCAAGTGTTACCAAATTTTTTTGAGAAATCAATGCAGTATTAATTTCATTTGATTCTGCAATTTTGGAAGCTGCAAAATCTGTAATATTTGTCTGTGCCGATCGGATGCTTCGGATAATTTCATTTTTTTCAAAGTTCTCAATTGGAAGTTTTTCTACTATCTTTTTTACAGTAACTAGATTGTTTACAGCCAGCGTATCTTTAGGAGTTTTTGCTTCTGTTTCTCTTTGTGCTGCCCTTCTTTCATTTCTAAATACATTGAATTCCTTTATGGCCCTCTGTATTATCTCCGTCATATCCTGAAAGGCTTGATTGTCAATCAGCCTTTCCCTGGTCGTTGTATCTTTGATGTCTGGATTTGTATCTGAGGAGATCTTTACAAATCCTACCACTTGACTGTTACCCACATTTGTATACCTTGTTACTCTCATCCTGTCTAATTCAAGCCAGTCATTTCCCTTTCCGCCGTATGGTTTGATCCAGAAACCATCCCTATAAATTCGAATTCCGCCATATTCTCTGAGGAATTCATTAATGTCATTTCCACGAAGATTATTTTCATAGTATTTCGTCCAAGAATACTCGTTAGGGGCGTCCTGTGGAAAGACGTAGAGTTCAAATCCTATGGGGCCACACTGCGGCTTTCTCTTGAAAGAATGCGGTTCTCGCTCGAATCTTTCTTTTTTCTCAAAAATTACGCAGTGGAGAACCCCTTCGGTCATTGTTGCCGTCATCCTGTAAGGTGCCATCTTAAGAATGCGGCTTTCAATTGGTTTACGATGCATCTCGAATTCGCTTGCTGTAATGCTTACATTAAACTCTAGTTCAGGTTGAGCAAAGTTCGATGGCAGCACTAATTTTCCTATTTCCTTTTCCAGGTTCAAAATCATGGTATTATCCCATTTTTCGGTAAGATCTTCCAATATTACCTCAAGACCCCCTTTCCCATCTTTTTTTCGCGGTTCTATGGTGACCGGGTTTTTAATTTCATCAAACAATGCCCCCTCCTTTTCATACTCCGCCCAGTTTACGCTAACGGTTATTGTTTCTTTTTCTTCAGCGGGATTTGAAATCAGAGTTACTTTTCTTGCAAGTTTCTCGGTGGCAAACCTGCCTATGCCCTTTTCACCTACCACCCTTCTGCCCTTCTTTGACCGTTTCTCCCGTTCCTTTGACTCGGTGCCTACTACCATCCACCTATCTCTAAAATCCAAAAAAGTCATTCCCCTCCCGTCATCTTTGATCGTGATTTTCCCACTCTGCTTTCCGGTGTTCTCAAAAATTATCTCGACATTTGAAGCATCGGCATCATAGCTGTTCTTAATAAGTTCAAACAAAGCAACGATGTTATTTGATACTGATTCTCGTCCCAGCAACCTTGCTATCTTGCCGCTAAATCTGAATGAAAGAGTCGTAGACATCTTAATTGACCTATAATGTTAGGGAATGATTATTTAGTGATAAAGCCTGCGGTATTGCCTTGAATTTGTAAATGGTATCGCTCTTGCAGATAATTTTGATACATTCCAAATCTATCATACCAGATTGCGTATGTAATGCAAGT
Source organism: Candidatus Nitrosocosmicus sp. (assembly GCA_041747305.1). GTDB lineage: Archaea > Thermoproteota > Nitrososphaeria > Nitrososphaerales > Nitrososphaeraceae > Nitrosocosmicus. The sequence continues at coordinate 22,191 of JBGTFK010000137.1, read as the reverse complement.
ATATAAAGACTAGAATTAGGATGAGATTTAGGATGCGAATTACACTGGATGACATATTAGTCTCTTGGTAAATTCTATTAATCGATAATGGGATCCACGTTGAAAAATAGGTATCAATCCCTGTCACTAGTTTCACTATACAAACCATTCAGTTCATGTTCCTGTTATTACCAGCCGTACGTTTTGGAGCTATACCTAGTAACTGAATCTACTTTATGATTATCATTGCGAGTAGAATTCACGATCCCGATAAATGCTTATTTACAAATACATGACGTTCATTCATAGATTTATTGGATCGATATTGAGCACAAACAGTAATCCACGGGGGTCCGATTGTCACTATGGCCCTCTGTGGTATGGCAATTGGATGAGGGCATTGTTCTTAAATGGACTCTTTACCCGTAGGCAACTCAGATATTAATTAGCTATTTTCAAAGCCATCCCGTATAGGACAAGAGTTAATTCCGTTCTTGCTGTTATATACTAATCATATGGCCCGATTTCTTCAAAGATTATAAGGCATCCTTTTGAATATATGCCGAAATTTAATTAAAATGACAAATACGCCTGCTAACTTGGCTTTCTTTCAGGACATCCTGTTACAATGGTTCACGAATCATGGCCGCAAGTTTCCATGGAGAAATGAAACAGATCCTTATAGAATACTAATTGCAGAAATAATGCTTCAGCGAACCCGTGCATCACAGGTCGAATCGGTGTATGTTGATTTCATGAAAAGATTCTGTGATATAGACAGCGTCATAATGTCAAAACAGGAAGTTATTTCCAGCTTTAGGAGTCTTGGTTTGCCTGTGAGGGGCCAAAGGATCGTAGACCTATCCTTAATCTTAAGAAAAAATTATTGCGGACAGGTCCCTCAGGGTAAAGAGGAACTGAAGATTCTCCCATCGGTTGGCGAGTACGTGGCAGAAGCCGTGAGGGTATTTGCTTTTGGAAAAAGGGGAACCGTTATAGACACCAATGTTGTTAGGATAATATCGAGATTCTTCGGTTTGGAAGCCGCAGGAGAATTAAGACGTAACGCCGGTCTAATGGATATTTGTAAGATGCTTTCTTCTTGTATTGGCGAGTCAGAAATCAAGAAACTTAATTGGGCATTGTTGGATTTTGGGGCCCTGATTTGTAAACCATGTCCGCTATGCGACCGCTGTCCTCTTACTAAAATGTGTAATTATTTTAAGAAGAAGCAGGGTATAGATAGTGTAATGGGGAGTGGAAAATAACATGGTATATAGAGGGAGCACAAGATCCTCCAGAACATATTCCCCGACTTTCATTGATCTCTTCGCAGGAATAGGTGGAATGAGACTCGCCTTCGAGAGGTCGGGTGCAAATTGTGTTTTTTCGTCAGAAATGGATTTAATGGCTCAAAGGACTTACCAGGCGAACTTCAATGAAACTCCCTCAGGCGATATAACGAGGATTGATGCATCGAAAGTTCCGTCCCACGACATATTGGTTGCCGGATTCCCCTGTCAGCCATTCTCACGCGCAGGAGTTTCGAAAAAAAAAAGCCTTAACATGCCCGTGGGATTTGAAGATCTGACTCAGGGAACGCTTTTTTTTGATATTGTTAGAATAATGAAAAGAAAGCGTCCTCGATCATTCCTTCTGGAGAATGTAAAGAATATTAAAAGTCATGACAAGGGCAATACGTTCAAGGTCATTGAAAAAACCCTGAGAGAAGGTCTGGGATATGACATACATTATCAGGTAATCGATTCAAGATCTGTTGTACCGCAGCACCGTGAGAGGATATACATAGTAGGATTCGATACCCAGATGGATTTTAAATTCCCTTCCTTTGAGATGACCTCACCCGTATTGAGAGAGATTCTGGAACGCAACCCCCTTCCAAAGTACACCATAACGGATAAATTGCACAGTTATTTGGAGATATATGCTCAGCGTCATCGTGCAAAAGGTAATGGGTTTGGTTATAGCTTAGCCCCCCTTGATGGATATACCCGGACACTCAGTGCAAGATATTTTAAAGATGGATCGGAAATTCTGATTCCCCAAGGCAAGGACAAGAACCCCAGAAAATTGACCCCCAGGGAATGTGCAAGGTTAATGGGTTTTCCCGACGATTTCAAAATAGTAGTTTCAGATTCACAAGCCTATAAGCAATTTGGAAATTCTGTTGTTGTTCCTGTTGTAGAAAGTATAGCAAGAGAAATGATGAGATACATTAAAAATCCAACAAAACGGGTCACAATTAAAGATTATTTTGTAAGCAAAACCATGTAATAGAATGTTGGTTTCTTCTTACAGGGATTTATGTAAATACTACGTGATATATACGGTTTGATCTTGAAGAATTCTGAATCAGTTAAAGGATATCAGATCTTTTACTTACTGAAAGTTTTTCATCCTCTGTTTTAGATTGCAATTCCATTAGATCAGGAGGTATGGGTATCTGTTCAATAGCTGTCACGTATTCGTCAATACTTTTTTCATCTTGATCGTCATCTCCGCCTATGTTATATCTTGGATCTCGACCTGAAACTGTACTATTCAATCGTTTCCAAGAAAATATGTCTGGTATTTTCTCAAGCATGCTGAATTCTGTTTAATCAAGTTTCTACAAAAGATCAGAAGTCCTGAAAAGTAGGGCGGGAGTGATAGATTGTTTGTTCTTTGGATCATTTATGGTACTTAATATCATCTTTCGGTAGTATCATCTTTCGGTAGTAAGCAAAATGGTTACAAGTTCCATTATCCTGGAAATATAAACATGATTTGATTTTCTTAATTCCTGAAGTTGTTTTGCATTTATCTCTTCATATCTTTGTAGTCTATTATATAGAGAAATGGATAGAGATATCCATTTTTAGAGTCGAGGTAATTTCTGCTTGTATCTCTTTTACAGTCATACCTCTCATCTTACATACCATTAGCAAGAATTGGATTTGAGTTTCTTTCTTATTCACGATTCATAAGAAATATAACAAATCATAATAAACCGATTTAGAAAACATATGCTATTTGGTATACTATTGTATCAATAATGCATTCCTGTAATCGCATTTTTATCTACCAATGTTACTCTAGATCGATCTTTTCTGTTATCAATTTTAGAATAATATTCAACACATTCCTCTCTCATTTTCTGTCTATCGTAGCCATTTTCATCATCGTCATCGTAATTCATTATTTTCTCATACAATTCAGAACCAAGTTCTTTTCTATACTGATCTAAATCAACTATATTGGTATTTTGCATCCATTCATTTATTACATGTTCATCATCAATCTTTCCACCCTTCTTGTAATACTTACATTCGGGAACACAGGATTCGGGTTTGCACCCGAAAGTATCAATCTTTCCTTTTTCCATATCTGTAAATGCAGAATGCTCATGGAAATACCAGTGTTCCTTAGCTTCCTGATACCTTTGTTCTGGAGTAGTCTCAAGTAAACACCTAGAAAGATAAAACTCAAACTCATCAGGTAGCATTTCATAACCATCAAGAGCATGGTCCCATACTATCTGTCCGTGTTTCTTTAAACGTTCGTATTTCAACGGTTTGTATGAGTCAAATTTTACCACAAGTTCAATCTCGTTTACGTATTCTGACTTGTTTCTATCTTTACCTTTCTTTTCGATTCTCTTTAACTCTTCATCTAGACGGTCTAAGCGTTTATCGATCTTCATCTTCGTTATTACTATTTTCCATTTTTTCTAGTCTTTCTTCAAGTGTTCTCACGTATATCAAGGAGGGACCTTCTGATACAAGCTTGAACAATGACTCATTGCATTCCTTGGCCAGTTTCAACGCATTTAACCTGTTTAACCAGGTTATCCCTTCACATTTCTCTACATCATTATTGTATATCTTCCAACATTCATTCAATACGCTTTTGATACCCTCAATTGAAGTTTGATACATAAAAGGTAGTGTTTCCTTGGCTAAGGAATTCAGGTTGTTACTGGATTGGTTGGAAAGATACTGTATGTCCCTACTTACTGTAGCTGGATCAACTTTAAGATTATCTGCAATCTGATACCCTTTGAGACCTTTGGTAAGCAATATCATCACTTTCTCTCTTCTTTCAATAATCATTTTGTTACTGGACCGACTACCCGACGACATTTTGATTGCAGATATTGCATATAATTAAGAACAAAGCTATAAGGATATTGCAGAATGATATCTGTATAGATCCGCCGATATTATAATAATAGAAAATATATCGTAGTAACTGTAGTATCGTTGTAGCCTTGGAGAAGAGGATGAAAAAAACAAATGTTTATGTTCAAAAAGATAGATAAGATGGAGGCTGCTAACATGGACTACAATAATTCAGGCAAAGACATTGGAAAAGAGAAAGAAAATGATGATGGGGTAGATATGTTACCTAATAACATTGACTCATTGATATCTTCAGAACCCCGAATTGGATACATCACCCTTTCTATTATTGCAAACAGCACCCAAAGGTTCAGAACCTACACTTTGATGAAATAAAAAGACATCTAGATTTATCTAAGGATCATAACTTTAGATAAGAAAATAAAACATGAAACACTACTACGATACGACGATAACGACGATATTTTCTGTATATTTCTGATTTTGATGACCCGACTTTTTATTTTATTGTTATAGCCAAAGTCTATTTCAATTCCTTTCTCTCTCAAAGTTGATGCTAATTCTTTTATCTTTCTTGAAAGGTAATTTCCCGCATTTGGCCAGGCTTTGCTTCTTGCAAGTCTTGCATCTTTACTTTCTACATAAGAGGTAAGTATAGAGTGAAGATCCGTTGCTGACCCTTCCCAATCTGTTTAGTCTTCCATGAATTCAATTATTACTCTGGCTACAATAGAAGATTCTATTACTTCCTCGTTTTGGATTTCTATATTTTCAAAGTATGCTTTCACAAATTCATTTTCCTTATAACCAATACATCTTGCTATGATCTCTCCATATTCAGCAAAGTCAGCCATTCGGGGATACTCTTTTAATCTTATTTTGTCAGAATTTTTGTATTTGTAATTTAGAACCTTGACCAAAGTATCAAATACCCATCCCAGAATATCGGGTATTAGTTCTTTAAGTTCGTTTTTAACATCCTCTTCTTTTCTTCTTTTTTCCTTTGAAATTCTATTTACTTCTATAATTAGACATCTGTCTAGGAAATCGGGCTTTGCAGATGCAATATTAATTCCATTTATTCCAATGGGTCTTTTTAGTTTATAGATAAAAGCATCATCAAATCTTATTGCATCAACAGGAAGACCTTCAAATTCAAAAGGATATATGGTTATTTGAAAATCAAATACATTGATGTGATGAAGTACTGCTTCATCGGCTAGTTTTTCTAGACTAGGTGTCTGGACAGTAAGTGAGTTTGTTTCTAAAAACTGATATTTTTCCAAATCATCGATGTAAACATCCATCTCAACTTCGTACTCTCCTTTAACAAATTGAACCATTGGTAGCCAACTTCCATAAATTTTAATAGTTTGATGAAGAAAATTGTCTTTATTACTGGATCTTTGAAAACTAATTCGACTTTTTGGGTTTGGGTATTGTTTTTATTTTCACTACTCAATATACCATGAAATCAATCTGAATTATAAAAAGCCGTCCATGATTTTTCTCTCTCTATTATTTTTTGGGTCACAGATCCCGTGTTTGAGATCTGTGATTTTTCATAATAAAAAATGTGTTATTTATTCATCTCCAAACAAATACCGTGCTGTTAGACTGTTTTCTTGTGTGATACCCAATTTCTCATAGTAGACCTCAGCACATGTTGGCAGGTCGCTGTTGTCGACAGTGTAGGAATAAGACCCTGGACTCTTTTCAACACCGGCCAGTTTATCCTCTATCTGTTTTGACAAGTTACTTTTCCATACAAACTCCGGATCTCCTGGCTCTTTACATTTTACACCTTCAAAAATTCGGATGGCTTGTGCTGTTGTTGATGTTGAGTTTGGTCCCATGTTCTGATTCACGTTTGCCATAATGATAATGAGCGGGACAAGTGCGAGAAATGTAAATAATAATTTCTTTTCCATGATTATAGGAAAGCGTTACTTTTATTTAAGACTCAAAATTCTCGTCAAAAAATTGAATTAAAACCAAAATATGATGACAGTTCGTAACCCAATTCGGATATTTTTCAATCATAGCGAAATTTACTACTAACTTTTCACAGTTTTTTTATTTTATATTTTCTTGTTTCTTCTACATAGGTGATTTACCATGTGGAATTTATCACCAGAATCATTGCAATTAGGACATGCCCAAGTATCAGAACCTGGCCATCTTCTATACAATTCTCTTTCTTTGATCTTTTTCTGTAACTCTAATTCATTTCTATATAATTTTAAGTTGGATGATTCCTGATTCGTCTTGTCAATGTTATGTCCGGTATCTCCTGTATCTCCTATCTCGGTTGATTTCGTGCTCAAATCAGTATTTTGGACAGGAGATAAATTAGAATCAGCCGGAGATGTTAATCGATTCAACAAATTTTTTTATTACAAATGCAAGAGGATTGGAATCAACTATTTCACTGTTTTGTGTTCTTCTGTTTTCATCATAAGTGTCGAGAAATTCATTTTCTTTATATCCTATCTCCCTTGCAATAGCCTCAAACCAAAAAGCATAATCTGCCATTCTTGGTAGGTCTTTTGTCTGTAACGGGGATATATGGTCTATAGCTTTTCCTAAATTATCAATGACAAAGGTCATTTTCTCAGGCTTCATCGTGTAAAACTGATTAAGGACATCATTTTCCAATCTTCTATCTTTTTCTTATATCGTCGGAAGCTCGATACGTATGCTTCTATCCAGAACGTCAGGTTGATAAAATGTAAGATTTATTCCATAAAGAAAGACAATGTTTGAATTCATATGTTTTGGCGTCATCAAATGTATATATTGATCTTTTTGAATGATCTATCCCGGTAACTGTTTTACACTCCTCATCAGGTAGCCACTTGGGAATATGTCTTGCGTTTATCCTATGCCTCTAGATAATTTTGAGCAACTTGAAGACTGTATAATGGAACAAAAGGCGTCTCTTATTATGCACTTGCTGTGACGATGTTTTAAAAAAAGGTTGATTGAAAAAACCCTCTCATCCTATTTATCTCCCGGATGAGATATTTACATCGTCGATTCTTCAATATTGACCCTGATCGAATCAGGCTTATATGTCAAAATAGAGAAATTACACGAATATATTAATATTCTTATAATTATATTGTATTTATTCAATTAAACTTGTATTTCTATCATACTTCCAAAGATTTTGCTGGAATAAATGCAATTTTTGTCTCTCTGAAAATACCGATTTAGGTCAGCGGATATATGGTATATCTTGTTAAATTGACATATGCATAGTTCATTATCCTCTATATCAAAAAGTTTGAATATATTCGTCTGGCCAATTCCGTATTTTAAGAGGCTCAAAATCTCAATTTCTAACCAGTTTTCTTGAGAGAAGTTATAGTTATTGGATAATTTAAGCCTGTAAAATTGTAAATTATTATCATTTTCTTCTACATTCGTGTAATATTTGTTTTTCTGTCTTTCAGAATCCATATTGAACTGGTCTATATCAACAATAGGATAGTATCCATTCTTTCTTTTATCCACTATGGACTCAAAGTCGTCTATTAATCCATTATTTTTTAACTCGGTTAGGTATGTTTTCTTTATAGCATCTGTGGTTAGTGTCTTTCTGAATTTTTCCTTATAGAAATCGGCGAGTTCATTTGTATAGACTGCTATTTTGTCCTCAATTACACCTCCTTTTTCAAACGGACTATTTTTGGACAGATAAAGAGGAATAAAGACATTTGTAAAAAATTCTAACTTGTAGGACGGAAGACCGCTAAGATTATGTGTTAGTTTTAAAACCTCTTCTAGGTCTGTAAATAAAGAGATGGCCAATGTTTCATCCCCATACACAAGCTTTGGTCTATCGAGTCCATTTATTTTTGTTATCAGGTTAAGTAAGGAGAATATTCTATTTGTTATCCTTACATCTGGTCCCTTCTCAGAAGGTAAAGATTGACCGAGGATTGAACCGTAGGGGATCCATACATTACTTTTATGGTTTTTTAAAAGCTCGTCTCGTAGTAACATTACACACTCCTGTGCAGTTTTTATCTCTTCTTTAGAAACTACAAGTTGCTCTTGAACCAATTGTGGAAGTCCCTTTCTCTGCGATATTAAAATATTGGAATCTTGATACTTTTGCTTTATCATGTTGGGAGATGCGATAAAAAACCGACTTTGAATCTCAGGCCACATTGACAAGTCAGAATCATCTTTGGCACTGCAGAATATACAGGCAGGCCAACCTCTTGTTACAATGTGTTTTACCTCTTGTCCTTTAGTTTCTGTTTTATATACGTAGGGATGTTCAATTTCAAAAGCGTCATGAGAAAGTATCGGTTTTAGGATATCCCAAGTTTCTGGATGGGGAGGTTCTAAAAATACAAGAATCTTATTTGAAAGATTTATCAAAACTTTAGAATTTTCATATATTGCTTTACGCTGCTCTTCTAATTCGCTTTTCGAGTCCTGATCCTTTTCAGATTTTATCCTCTTGTTCAATTCCAGAATCCTTTCCCTAATCGGCTGATTATTCTGATCTACCATAATACCTCTGTCTCGAATCAAAACCTTTGGCGACATGTTACCTATCATCCATACATCCTGTTTTGGCAAAAATTTGATGACCTCGGTAACTGCGTATGTCTTACCCTCACTCGTCGGAGCAATAATTCCAAGATTTAAAGGATCATTGGTAAAAGTACTTAATCCTGCATAAAGAATTAAACGGATAAGAGAATCTTCTCTTTTGATTGTTTTCTTTGCTGTATTAATAACATATTCTGCAAATTTCTTATCTGAAATTTTTTCCAAGAGTCTATCACGGTCAAAATTAATTTGGATTTCATTCCTAAAGTATTTCATCTCTCCATTTGCCAGATCTTTTTGAAGATATGCGAGGTCCTGATTCCATATGTTTTCTACCTCTTCGACTGGTAGTGGAGGATCACACAGCTCCTTGTTGACTTGAAAAACAAATCCCCTGAGAATCTCAAGATCTTTTGAGTTATAATGATAGTTTAAAAGAAAACGACTAAAGGAAATAAGTGTACTATTTCTACTTCCTTCCGAGATCTCGGTGATTTCTTTATCTATAGTCAAACTTCTTGCCATTTCTCTTAATTCTTCAGAGAGAATAGACAGGTTAGTTGTAAATTGGTTTTCAGATTTAATTTGATTAGCTGGCAAACTAGTAGAGTATTTCTCGTAGATTTGATTCACGGTATCATTTAACTTCGTTGTTTCCTCTGCATTTAATACCTGTATGTCTTTGGTGCCAATAATGGAATATGGATGGCCATTCATATGGATAGAGCCTGGTCCTACCATGCAGGTAGAACTATCCGATTTGACTTCAATGGCAGGAACATTTGCTGTTTTGTCACTGACTTTATTCGCTCCACTAATCCCAGATCTTTTGGGTATAGGTGTGCTGGTTATAAAGTAAATATGGACTCTTTCATCTTTAGCATCCTCATGTTGCACCATCATAGTTTTCGTTGATAAATCAGATAGACTATTAAAGTCAGGATAAAAAGATAGAAATTCCTCAAGTCCTGTATGGTTGTCGATATCAATACATACTAGATATTTACCTTGATGAGGACCTCTCCATATATTACCTGTTATTACAGCACAACCGCTTGCAAATTTATTTTCTTTCTTCCATTGTTCATAGATCACTGTTGGTATCTCTTTGCCTTGCCAATCTTTCCATTCAACCAACGGAACCTTGTTTTTGGATACAATAGGAATGACATTCATGCCCTGTTCGTACCAAAAATCAACTTGGTTATAATGCGGTTGGGTCATTTTTGCAGTGATCTATCTATCTATCGATATCTGCTTCCATCAAAGGAGGATGAAGGTAATTTACTTGCCAGGTCTTTGAGGATCTGTTTTATCTCTTCTAACTCATTGGTTACATGATAGATATCTATACCTATTTGGTTATGCTCTTCACGTCCTTTTTTCCCATCTTTAAGAATTTCATCAAGTATTGGACCCTGATTATCTTGAGCAGGTGAAACCTTTCCCATGTCTTGATCAATCCTTTGTATTTTGGGTTTCCATTCCCCTCGGTTTCGAGCTGGACATTCATGGATCGTTTCGTCTGCATTCAAGGGATAGAGTATACCATTTTTACTTCTTCTTTCTGGGTCGAATTTTATCTTATTTCCACATCCGAATTTGCAATATACAAATTTGGTTGAATCATTATTGTCATTGTTTTGATTAGACAACGATATTAAGAACCTCCCTCTCATGTGATTTGTTACTACTAGATGGCAGTAACAATTTTGTTTTTCTATTTTGCGCATATTTGTTGCGTTGACTTTTACGAGGTATGATTTCCTCACATGCTGATAGTGCATAGGAGAATCTTTCAACTTCTGAATCAAATATTACTTCTTCATCTTCATCATGACAGCTCGCAAGAATATTGTTGATAGTACTTTCAATAGTAAAGTTCATAGCAAATCATCCTGATACAAATTGGCTTGGTTTCTATGCCTTTTCTCCCACATTAGATGTTCTGCACTATCGAAACGAATTATTATATTTTCTTTTGGATAATAATAAAAATTGGTTCCCGTTGATTTTCTGTCTGTTTTGCCAATTTCAAGTTTTGATTTGAAATATATGATGCGGCTATCGATCCACTCAATAACTCTAGAAAATTGCTGAAAAATCATTTCTTGTTTTCCGGTTTTTGAAATTTGCTTACACACAAACTGCATAGATATAATGAAATATTTCCAAACCTTCCTGCGTTTACTGTGATTTTACTTGTCGCATTTCTATTACATTCAAATCCATAACAATCAAAAGTGAAATGTTCATAATCGGTTATCTCATTATCAGCATCATTATTTGGATTTTCATAAACCGCATTATTCATTTTTTGGCACCATTAATTTCTTTATTATAATCTTGTTTAGGTCTCTGTTAATCTCTACAAAGTCTCCTTTTGCAATATCCAGATCGTCTAGTATATTGTGAGGAATTACTACGTTGAGGGAGGCCTTACCTACCCCATTAATTTTATGGATAAACGTCTCCATGAATATAAAATATATATACTGTTAGATAAGTATAGACATTATAAGGAGTTAGTAATTTAATTAAATGACTATTAAAAAGGATTCGAATAGAACCAGAAGTTTGCCTAGCATTAGTATTACTGATTTATTAGAGAACGAAAACAAAGAAATAAGAATTTATCAGGATATACTAGGATTTTTTATTACAAAGATACAACCTTTACTTGATGATCATATAAATGACATAAAAAGTAGTTATGCTGATTTTAGAACTAGAGAATTAGTAAATTGGCTGCTGGAAAATAATAGTGAATTAGTAAATGAATTCCTGAATTCTAGGATAAAAAAATCCTATAGGGCTCATTCAAAAACTCCTCTAATAGTCAAAAGACTAGAAAAACTGATGGAATTAGGCTTACTGATAAAAACAGAGGATAAAGTTGAATCGCTACGCAATAAGGATCCAACTGATCTTTATACCATCACAGCGAGGGGCACATTACTTGCATTATCATTAGACATACACAACCACAACAAAAGGTCAAATAAATATAAAAAAATACTTGAATTCTTACTTAAGAGGAGCTTGATTTATCTGTCTCCTGGATATAGAGACTGGCATAATCACTATTATCACTTCCTCAAAGAAATATTGGAAAATTGTGTAGCGGAACATAGTGACATAGTGCTTTCCTTCATTGACTTATTTCAAGATTATCAGAATGGTCATGATATCAACTTCTCAGAATTGAGAAGTCGGATCAATCCTATATTTTTCAAAGAGATGGTCATAGATAAAAAGTTCCGATCATTGTTTTGTAAAACATTGCAAGATTTTCGAATATCTTCTCTTCTTAAAATAGACCCTAACGAATCCACCGCAAGAGAATTTATGGCTTCGGCACGATATTTGTTAAAATTTCAGTTTAAACTGGATGTAGAAGATCATATCGAAAGAACGATCTCCGAATTTTTGAAATATGAATCCCGAAATATTAGAGAATTTCAATGGGAGAAAAGAAACGATAAAATAAATATTTCCTCAAAGGAAATTTTTGAAGAGGATAATATAAAAAACATTTCAGAAGAAATAGTATTGGATTTTGAGATAAAAAACCAATGGGAGATGGAGAGAAACAGAAATTTACCCCAAAATGAAAGAACTACAATTTTAGTAAAATGCTTACAATGTAATCTAATTTATCCTATTTCTTTTGGGATTGAAAAAGAAATCCTGAATGAAATCAAATGCAAGAGTTGTAAAACAACTTCAGTAAGACTGTATGATTTTGAAAATGAATCAAATAGTGAATATCATAGGAGATTGCTGGTACGATTTCCATGGATGAACGAAGCAAACCAATAAAATAAAAAAGGTATTATAAAAATTGCACAACTCTATTGCTCAAAAATATAACAATTGCTAAATATGATTTTGTAATGTACTCTTTAGAGTACCTATCGAATATGGCATCTTAAATTTATTTTCATATTTGATTTAGAATTTCTGGTTTGATGTTGACCAAAGCTGGATTTTGTTGGATGAGTAAAAACATTTTGTTCATCCCTTCCTTCAATAATTTCATATCATTCTCCAATCGATCAATTTTTTGCTTATCTTCTTTTCTGACTTCTGAGTAAGAATCATATGTTAAAACCATTCTACAAATTCCACAAAGCTTACTGTTAGGCTTACACATCTCACTACAATTTGGACATTCTTTACCCTTGAGACTGTTTTCTTTCTCCTTCGTCTCTCTGGTAATTATTCCATATTTTTCTAATATAGCATTATTTGATTCTCCACTGAGATGTACATATACTTGAGGCATCTTGCTTGAAGCTGTCCAGCCGGCATGAGAACGAAGATTGGCTTCTGTGAGAAATTGACTTTTCTTAGTTAAAGCTGAATGCCTCCAAACGTATAGGTTCCAAGGTTTAGTAATAAGATTCTTTATTATAGCTTTATCTCTATCTTCTACCTGAATACTTGACATTTTATTTAAAAGAGACGGATAATAGTTTTTTTCATAATATGTAGATCTACTTGCCAGTCCCTCATAGGTCAGTCTTGCTCCATTTTTTATTATGAAAATATATGCATCTGAATTGGAAGAATGGGGGTGTTCTAAAAGCCATTCCTTTAGATACGGAATTGAGTCAATCAATACCGTTATACGCGATCCTGTTTTACCATCTGGGATTTTTACTTCTACATATTGTTTATTGTTATCAGTAACACAAAACTTTATGTCTTTGATACGTAAGGAAAGAATTTCATGAGGCCGAGCTGACATATCAAAGGCCATTGCATAATAACATCTGTCTCTTTTATTGGGACAATACTTTAGAAAAACAGAGACATCTCTTTCATCCCAAATATCTGATGGTCTATATGATGTCTTTTCCCTTTTTGTTATCCTCTTTACTCCAATCATACAATAAGGAGTCGTTCGTTTAGTCACATCTGGCTCATCTTGGTTATATAGCCATTTGAAAAATTTTAGGAACACCATTTGTCTATTATTATAAGAATTGATCCAACCATTGCCCTGATCCTGAGGCTTTCTTAATTTGTTTAAATATGCTAAGACATCTTCTTTGGTCATATCTTGATATCTTTTCTTATCGTCATAGAAGTTTGATAACCAAACTAGTATCTTGATTTTTCCTTCTTTTGTGCTATTCTTAATGTTAAATTCAGCTTCCTCAGTTAGGATGTGTTTGCATATTGTATCTGCATTTTCTTGGTTGTTTTCCCGCAATTTTCTTAGTATAGTACGAAAGTACGGTCTAGATAATCCTGATGTTATTTGATCAACCAAATCAGACATTTACTAATAAGTTGATGATATTCGTCAAATTATATAAAAATATGGTATGATTCCCTGTTTTAGGCGCCGGGAGTGGGACTCGAACCCACGAGTCCGGAAGGACATCAGCTATCTATCCTTTATTTCCTCATTTATTAGATCTCGAGGCTGACCCCTTTTAGGGCTGGATTTTGATTGCTTACCTAGCTTGGGTACCCCGGCTTTTTACCTTATAACACTTTGCAAGTGTTATATTTTTAAACTTATGTTAATGATTTTATTTCTCCATAAATAATTAATACCCTAAATTATTACTTATGATGTGCTTTCATTAAATATTCAAGGGCCTACTCTGGCTACTGTAAAAACGTTATCTCTTACTGATCTAGCAATCATGTCTTATTCATCACACCTATTAAGGAAAAGATTGACTAGTTATTTCAATATAGATTGTTTTACCGCTCCTGATCCATTTTCTGAAGAGAATGAATTTAACTATTTCATAGTTGTGGACAAAGCAAATACTAACAGGATTATTTCTTTCATTGCATTAAAAGAAGTTCTTGATATTGATTTATGGGATTTACTCTTTGGTAAAGATATGTTAAGATTGGATATATCAAAAGAAGATGCGTTATCTTTAAAACAAGAATTAATGCCTAAATATACTGACAATTTTTTCCCGATTCGAAAGGATAGCTCAATAATCGGGTATATTGCTTTTAGTTTTGAAGTCTGTGGTATGAAAAATTAACTTACCTGTTTATTTTTAATAGTAAATTTCATCATATTTTTTAAGGGCTCTATATATTATAGCTCCAGATTTACTGAAATTGGTAATTCCAATTCACCATTTTTTAGTATGATTATTTTCATATCCTTTAAAATTTCTCTTGCTCTAGTAATTCCCTCTCTCTGAATAATCTTGTTTGCTATATCCTTCCTAAAGGAATCAGACCATTCTTGTCCGATTTTATATTTACCGTCAATTGTATCAACATTAATTTTTATTACTGTTAGACGTATAATGGATTTTGCATCTTGATTTAGTTCAGTATGCTTACCTTCCGATTGATATTTTTGCATCATTTTGTTCATTGCAAATGCTTTTTCTTGATTATCAGACACAATAGATGCTTTTCCTTTTATTACTATACTTGTATACAATGTGTCCGCAAAAGAAGCATCGGTAGGATGAAAATAGTACGAAGGCAAAAAACAAATTTCCTTATCTACTTCAAATCCTACCTTTTGATTTCGCAGGAGGTTCTCAATTTTCTCTCCTCTGTGATGGGAATGCATATAAATTACGTGTTCATAAAGAATTGGGTTTTTGGTAGCGACATTATTTGCTCTCTTGAAATCATTGTCTGTATTTTCACTTTCGTTGTCTTCTCGATATGTTGGCTTCCCGTAATCAGGGCTAGAATTTTTCCTGCTTAAATCTGTAACCGTATGAACAAAATTCATTGGAATTATTTGAGGATATCCGTTTACGTCAATTGTTGCTAATCTTCCAACATGTACATCATTCAAAAATTCTATTACGTTATTGATATTTTTTACTCTAAATCTGGACGTTAATTGCATTTTTCTGTTCTTGTGGAGTTACGGAACTGACAATTTTGATTCATTCCTTTCTCATTCCTTTCTCATTCTCTTCTTCTGTAGTAGTAACTGGAGAAATTCTTTCTTTCCTTGCTAAAATTATTAATAAAATCCCAAACAGTCCCAATATTACTGTTAAGCCCTGAGCACCGCCATATGGTATAAATATATAATAACCAATCGAAAAGCAAAAACAGATTATGGCTTGTAAGGCATAGGTAATTGTCTTTCTTAAATCTATTTTTCTTGTGATAAAGCCTGCTGCAAAAAATGCTATACTGGGATATATAATCAGCAGAATATACTGATCTATATCTATGTCATTATGTGACATATTGTATTCTATCTTCTTGTATTAATTAAGATATCAAAAAATATGCCAAAAGTAAAAAATTAACGGTATGATTTCTGTTTTCTTCGTCTTGCCCCTGGGCCACCATATTTCTTTGACTCTGTTTGTCTTGGATCCCCAACTAGCAAATGTCTATCAAATTCTGTTATTTTTTTCTTGATTTCTTCTCTGATGTTTCTTGTAAATGGATGATCCCTTGGATCTTTTGCACCTTTTGTTTCCCCTGCTAATGCACGTGAAATTGCTACTGCGCTTGCGAACGCTTGTCCCATAAAGCCGCCTCCATTGACGTGCACGTTAACATCTACTCTATCCCTTAGTTCACCAATTATGTTAGTAGGTGTTAAAATGAGTTCCTTTGCTACTTCTGGTTGAATGACTTCTACAGGGATATTGTTAATTCTGATTTTTCCATTTCCTTTTACTATTGTAGCTACTGCTCTACATGTCTTTCTTTGCCCCGGATAAAGATCTATTTTATTCATATTATTGAACTACTCCTTTCCAACCTATCTGTTTTGCCACATCACTCATGGATATGTAAAATGATTCGGGTCTCGTAATTTTTGCGTCCTCAAATGATTGCATTGTTGAATTTTTTAACTCATCTGGTACGCCCATATATACCCTTAATCTTTTAAAAGATTGCATTCCGCTGGATTTTCTTTTTGGCACCATACCTCTTATCATTTTTGTAATTATGGTATCTGGTCTTCTTGGATGAAATGGACCGTGAATTGGGTTAACAATTGATCCAACTTCTAATCTTTTCTTGTAACTCTCGATGACTTCATACTTGTTTCCGGATACCATCACTTTTTCAGCATTTACTACGGATACTCTATTACCTTGCAATAATAATTTTGATACCTTCGAGCACAGCCTTCCTGAAATACAATTTGTCGCATCAACTACTATAACCTTATTTTGTTGCGATTGACTTTCTTCGGGCTTTGTTTCCTTAACCTTATTTTGTTGCGATTGACTTTCTTCGGGCTTTGTTTCCTTAACCAATTATTTTTACACCTTTCCCATCAGGATGTTTACTTATTAATGATTGCAATGAAATAACTTCTGCCCCTGCTGTGTTCAATTTACTTATGGCAGTTTCTGAAAATGAATATGCATATACTGTTAATTTATGCCCCAACGTTCCATTGCCCAAAATCTTGCCTGGAACTACTACTATATCCCCGTTGTTAGTAATTTTATCCAATCTTTGGATGTTAACCTGTCTCCTGTTTGATCTAGATCTGGAAAATTCTTTCTCTAGTGCTTTCCAAATCTGTGCCTTGTTACTTTTAAATGCTTTACGTAGAATCCAAACTGTATTATCTATTAAAGTATCGTTAAACATTATTTGCTATTCCAATTAAAAGAGTATAAAGTACCAAATAAATTTACCTAGAGGTTGTTTGGTATTTGGAGTGCGTTAATTGTCTCGCCAAATTCCTTTATGCTTTTATTTAGTTGCTCAATGGCTGCTATGATTATTTCCTCTGCAGTTAATGCTCCATTAGATTCCACAGTTAAAAAAATTTCATTTTCATTTTCGCCATATTTTACTACTGCTATTGTAGCAGGCTGCCATTTTGCATGATCCCTGCCAAATCCCAGCCTCGCATATGCCTCAAACTTTAATTTTTGACCCGGCGCTAGTACTATGATCGGAATATCCTGACTTACAGGTTTTACAAATTCATCTTCTGAAATTAACTCTGAAGTAGTAATTGTTTTAGTTTTTTCATTAGCTTCTGCATCAAGTTGCAATAAAACCCTGCAATTCGTACATCCCAAGGAACTCTTACAACTGCATTCTTCGGGTAATGAAAATTTCTTCAAGTCAGTCCTCAGTGGAATTAAACCAAGCCTGTGAGCAACTGCTTCATCATGCATTACTGACGAGTTTTCTAGAATAACTACGTCATCAATAGCAAAAGTAGGCACCTCGCTAATTGATAGCCGTCTAATTGCATTTACGTACTGACGAGGTACGTTATTAAATTTAATGGTTATTCTTTCATCATGTTTCTCAATAACCTTTAAATCTATGGAGATCAAATCAAATAATTTTAATCTTACGTATATTAAAAATGTAATGAATCTATTATGAATATTGCAACATACTAAACATATTATTATATTAATATATCACAGTGAATTTTCTATTGTATGGCTGATTCAAAAGTTACTGTTGTAAAATTAACTATTGGAAATGATAGATTTGAAATTTTAGTAAAGCCAGATCCTGCATTAGAATATAAATTGGGTAAACGAACCGATTTGTCTTCCGTATTAGTCTCAGACGAAATATATTCAGATGCAAATAAAGGATCTCGAGTTGCTGTTGATAAATTAAATAAACATTTCAAAACTAGCGACTCTAATGAAATACTTAAGCAAATATTACTTAAAGGAGAACTGAATCTTACTACAGATCAAAGGCGCAAAATGGTAGAGGACAAGCGAAAACAGATTGTTCAATACATAAATAAGAATTTTGTAGATCCTAAAACAAAACTTCCTCACCCTGTTCAACGAATAGAAAACGCACTAGAAGATGTAAAAGTCACAATTGATCCTTTCAAGAAAGCAGAAGACCAGGTCAAATCTATTGTTGACTCTCTTAGAAAAATTCTTCCATTAAAATCTGAAACGTTGCAGCTTGTTATTCTTATACCAAGCTCATTTTCCTCCACCAGTTATAATTTTATTAAAAGCTCTGGCGTTCTAACTTCTGAAGAATGGCTATCAGATGGTTCGTTAAAAGTAAATATAGAGATAAATGCCGGTATGAAAGGGAACTTTCTCGAACGCATAGGTTCATTGACTAAAGGATCCGCACAAGTGAAGGAATAACTACTTACAGATTATATTATAGAACAAATTCTAGATAATTAGATATAGAAATATGAAAACATTTCATTTTACATCTATTTTGTTATTGGAGGTAGACAATTTCTAAAATGCAGGAAATAAAGAGGAGATATGTTATACCTGGAGATAAAATTATTGAGGGTAATTATAAACCTTTGATGAATGTTGTTAAAAGTGGTAATTATTTAGTATCTACCAGAGTTGGAATTGCTGAAGCCGGTAAAGATGGTGTTAAAGTTATACCTTTATCAGGTGTTTATATACCACGTGTTAACGACTTAGTAATCGGAAAGATTATTGATCGATCTTCTCTATCTTGGGATGTTGATATTAATGCATGCTTTTTCGCTCACCTGCCTGCACAAGATGTATTTGGCCGAGATTTTTCACCAGCCAAAGATGATATGGGTAGACAACTAAGCATAGGCGACTTAATTATTGCAAGAATTGTATCTTTTGATAGAACTAGAGATCCGATGCTTACAGTTCAAGATAAGGATTTAGGAAAGATCCCTTACGGCGAATTCATAAAAATTTCTCCTACTCGAGTTCCACGATTAATTGGAAAACGTGGTTCTATGATTCAAACTATAGAACAAGCTACCCAAACAAGAGTGATAATCGGTCAAAATGGTATAGTAGTTGTTACAGGCAGAGACCCAGATGGTCTCAGTTTGGCTGCAAAGGCTATTAAAATGGTAGAGGAAGAGTCTCATACTACTAACCTTACTCAACGAGTCAAGACTTTACTAAATGTTCAAGACCCTGTTGATCCAGAACAACCAGAATCAATGAATACTTCTTCCACTACTGAATCAGCCACGCCACCACAACCCACTACTGAATCAGCCACGCCAGCACAACCCACTACTGAATCAGCTACTGAATCAGCCACGCCACCACAACCCACTACTGAATCAGCCACGCCACCACAACCCACTACTGAATCAGCCACTGAATCAGCCACGCCACCACAACCCACTACTGAATCAGCCACTGAATCAGCCACGCCGAATAATGGTAAATCTGGCTCTAGTTCAAAAGAAAAGCATAGAAATGATAATTCTGAAAAGTCATCCAACAACGATAGCAATAGCGATCAAAAAGAAAAAGAACAAGAGATCAAATAGGATGTGTATAATTTGAAAGAATTAGCTTTAATGGATGGAAACGGAAAAAGATCCGATGGCAGAGGGATAGATGAATTACGTTCAATTAAGATTACCGTGGGCGTGGTGAAAAATGCAGACGGTTCAGCTTATATAGAATTCGGAAAGAATAAAATAATTGTCGCTGTTTACGGGCCACGTGAAGTTCATCCAAAACATATGGCTCTTCCAGATAGGTGTGTTCTTAGGTGTAGATATCACATGTCTCCATTTTCTACTGATACACGAAAGAATCCAGCTCCTTCCCGACGAGAAGTGGAGATATCTAAAGTAATGCGTGAATCTTTGGAACCATCCTTAATTTTAAGTGACTATCCGCGAGCAGTTATCGATGTTTTCGTTGAAGTATTGCAAGCCGATGGTGGATCTAGATGTGCTGGCATAAATGCAGCATCCGTAGCATTGGCCGATGCTGGAATTAATATGCGTGATCTAGTTTCTGCTTGTGCTGCTGGACGGTTATCAGACAATATTGTACTAGACATTAATGATCTTGAAGATAAAGAAGGAGATGCAGATATGCCCGTAGCTTATTTGCCCAATTTGGAACAAGTAACTTTGCTGCAGTTGGATGGCAAGTTAACTACAGCTCAATTTAGTGAATGTTTAGAAAAAGCAATCAGCGGATGCAAGTCAGTATACGAAATACAAAAAGAAGCACTAATGAAAAAGTATTTTGGTAATGAGATGGAGTTGAAAGAAGAAGCATGAGCTCCTCTAAACGTTCTACAGTAATAGTTGAACAATTACGAAAACAACAAATGCTAGAAGCTTTATCAAGAGAGAAAAGATTGGATGGTCGCGATTTTGAATCGTACAGAAATTTTGAAATTGAGGTAGGAATAATAGATAAAGCCTCTGGTTCTGCAAAGGTAAAGCTAGGTAATACCGAAGTTATAGCAGGTGTTAAAGTTGAAACAGGCGAACCATTTGAAGGATTAGAAAATAAAGGTGCATTGATCATGTCTGCGGAAGTTTTACCTACTGCCTCTCCTCATGTTGAACCTGGACCTCCTGACGAGGACGCAATAGAATTATCAAGGGTTGTTGATAGAGGGGTACGCGAATCAGAAATGCTAGATTTAGATAAATTGGTTTTGATTCCTGGGAAAATAGTTTATACTGTTTTTGTTGACTGCAGTATAATAAACAGCGACGGTAATTTGCTAGATGCTACCTCTTATGCAGTAGTGGCTGCTCTTTTAACAAGTAAATTTCCTATCTATGAAATTAAAGACGAACAGGTAGTTGATACTGGTAAAACTATGCCTCCACCCATTACTACCATGCCGATATCTATTACCGCTGTTAGAATTGGAGAATCGGTCTTGTTGGATCCGACAACAGAAGAGGAAGCTTGCATGGATGCCCGTATAACTATGACAACTCAATCCGATGGAAATATAGTTGCTGTACAAAAAGGCTTTACGGGCCCATTTTCCGTCAATCAGATTGTCCAGTTCTCTGAAATAGCAAGAATTAAAGGAGAGGAAATGCGCTCTAAAATAAAGGAGTTGAATTAAAGGTTAAAAGAAAAAAGGGTTCAACAGCACTAAAAGGTTTGGGTGTTAAGTTTGGTGCTACCGTACGAAAAAGATACGGTAAGGTCTATAGGACATTAAAACAAAAAAGACGATGTCCGAGCTGTACTTCGTTAAAATTTAAAAGAGTAGCGATGGGTATATGGCAGTGCAACAAATGCGAATATAAAGTCGCAGCAGGAGCCTATGACGTAAATCTTGGAAAGCTTCAAGGCTAAAATTTTTATTTATTTTGATGTAGAACATAATAACCATAATACCGGATCTTTTCTATCTAATAATGATGACGGTGATATTTTAAAAAAACCGTTGAATTCTATTTTTGTTGCTTTAAGAGGCGATATTCAATCCACTCCTGATTTTGATACCGATGTTACTGTTTCTATGGAAAATGACTATATTATATTGTCGGTATCCGGTAACAACATGTCTAAATTCCGTGCGTCATTACTATCTTTTTTGAGACTAGTAAATTTAGCATATTCTGTACTGCATCTTGACAAATGATGTATTATTGTAATAATTTTTATCTTAGTGAATCTTTAGTTACTTTGTATTAACAATGAGTGAACAAGAGCTTCCTCCATGGCTAAAAGAGCAACTTGCAAGATTACAACAATTACAGCAAAACCTTCAAGCAATAATGATGCAAAAACAACAGGTTGAACTAGAAATATCTGAA
>JBGTFK010000136.1:0-11779 GCA_041747305.1 Candidatus Nitrosocosmicus sp. | reverse complement strand
ACAAGCTCTGAAGATGAAAACGCAACAAGCTCTGAAGATGAAAACGCAACAAGCTCTGAAGATGAAAACGCAACAAGCTCTGAAGATGAAAACGCAACAAGCTCTGAAGATGAAAAGGCAACAAGCTCTGAAGATGAAAAGGCAACAAGCTCTGAAGATGAAAAGGCAACAAGCTCTGAAGATGAAAACGCAACAAGCTCAAGCAATGATGACGACAGCACCAAATCAAATAATGATGACGACAGCACCAGCTCAAGCTCTGACAGCTCTCGTTTGATTGCTCCTCAAAGTGAGACTACAGCAATAGAATCAACTACACCAGTAGCTCCTCAAAGTGAGACTACAGCAACAGAATCAACTACACCAGTAGCTCCAACAGCATAATAGGACTGATAATGATTAGGGTATGCAGGTGCGAATGAAAAATTTTATACCTGCAGTCCTAAAACCAAATTTTTTACATTTTTGATTTATTCAGTTATTAGTGTCATTTTTTGAAGTAGTCTGATCATTCAACCTATTGAATAATCAATTTCACAGAAGAAAATTTCAATGTGTAAGTTGTTAGTCTAGAAAAATTATTTTTTTTTGCAACCAATTTTGATATTATTATGAATGTACAAATCTCAATTTCACAATTCTTTCATTTTGCCAGTACAACATGTAGTTGCATTTTCATTAGTAATTTGTTTTACGAAACGGATTCAAATATTTTCTTGAGATCTTCCTTAAGTGCTTTGTATTTGTCCAACCTTGTTCGTCCTTCCTCTGTAGATGGTATATTCTCTAATAATTTTCTTTGTTCTTTTTCTGTCAAACATTCAACGGAGTTCAGGATGTCTTCGAGTTCAGACTTTGATAATTCAAGTGTGATTATTTCACCTGGATGATTCGTTTTAACAATTTTTGTCATGCTCATATTGATACGTTCAAATTAATATCTTTGTTTGTAGGCAAACGTGGACTGGCCCAGATTGCAACGATTTTCGATATTAAAATTAATCGAAATGATTAAGGTTAAACCTTGATCGATCCCAATAAATTATGTCTAATATAATCTCAATTTGTGCCTTCATAATGCAATATTTAGTTTTCTTTTAAATATTCAAATGTTACTGCTGTGATATAGAATTTCTCAAATTCACGGGTGTTCTATTTTCAAATGGGATGGGGCACAGGAGATGTCTTTAGTCTCAAGAATTATCTTATTTTTAGACTCACTTCTTCTCCATGCCCAATTGGGACTGTTACCGATTGAACAAAATCTTTTTTCCTTATGTGTTCAATATATTTAGACATACTTGGTCTGTATTCTTCAGGATACAATACATTATCTGTAACAATTACTCCACCCTTCTTGACAATTGATATAGCTAGATCAAAATATTCCGGCAAATTTTCTTTATCAGCATCTAAAAAAATGAAATCAAAATATTCTGATTGATCGTCTTCATTATCCTCAACATTGATTGACAATTGCTTTAGAACTTCTATGGCATTTCCCTCAATTATTTCTATTATATCGCTGACTCCAGCATTCTTAAAATTTGTTATTGCTTTCTTAATCTTAAGTGGATTATTGTCTATGGTAGTAATGTTTCTTTGTGACAGGCGAGAGTTTTCTTTATTCTGATAAAATGAATATGCTAACCACAGAGTCGAGTATCCAACAGATGTTCCTACTTCTAATATCTTTTTGGCATTCATTGACGATAATATGATACTAAAAAATTTTCCCGTGTCGCTGGTAATCGCAAGCATCGAATCTTTATGGGATATCTCTGTTAAGCCTGATCTTTCTAATGCTGATTGTTTTTCCAGCTCGGTCAAGACTTTAATGATTCTCGAACACGTATTAAGATCCACATCTGACATTTTTTATACCATGATTATTGATTATCCTAGTATTAAAACGAGATATTTTGTAACCTAAGTTGACGGAATTTCATGCTGGTTGTTGTTTAAATATAGTTACACGTGAAACTACAGGACTAGAACTATGGGAAATTAAGATAGTATCAATCTTAATAACCTCATGAATCTAAAATATCGTGAATATTTAAATCCTCAATAGTATATACATGATTGGAATTTATCTGTAATTTTCTGTTTCTATACTTTTTTGGTTTCAAATAGGTTTATAAGCTCATCTAATAGGGACCAATATCTTTGGTTTGTTCATTTATTATTTCAAATTTTGTTAATGAAATACGTCTTATCCATTCTTTGGAAAAATTGAGCATAAATTTTTTATGTTAATGCCTTAGGGTAGCAGGGGAAGCATGGATAGCAAATCAATATTTGCGGGTATCACATGATGAAGTCTTTTAAGCATTTTTCCCCGGGGTCCTCAGATGGATACTATAAGAAAAAACAAAGTGAAACTGGTAATAAAATCATACAACGAAGGGAAAGCATTTCGCGAAATTGCTCAAATAGCGCATGTTTCCTTTCGAGAGATAATCAGAATAATTCGTAAATACAATGGGGAAAAAGAGTCTGAGGGTACGAGTAACCTATCCAAAGCATATGGGATGTTCTTAGCGGGTAAACCTGTTATTATAGTTATGATTCATCTTGGCCTCGGCTATGAAGAAGTAAATCAATACTATCATGAGTATTTGTATCTTAACATCATCGATATCCTTGTAAAAATCACTAAAGATCATGTACTTTTAGATTTTTCTAAATTAAGTAGCCGAGAATATGAAAAGTCATGAATTTGATGAGCTCATGTTAATTTTTTGATTGGTAATATGTACAAAAATTAAAACCCTGGAAAATGTTAGGAATGAACGTCAACATACAGTCAACATGTTAACCGTCAAACGAGATGATCTTCTATAATTCAGCCGATCAGAATAATTTAATATATAAAAACGCCAGAATTGTAATCGAGTGCTATCACTCATAGGGTATAAAATCCAAAATCTAAAGAAAAACTGGGGATAAATTTTCAGAAAATGTACAACGTACAACTGTTTTACAAATATGTTATAACGTATCTCAAGTTTGAATGTCTTTCCAGTGCTCTAGTAGAAGCGATATTGTTAAAGTAACTCATTATTTCGAGAAATAGTAATCGTAGGGATAAATAGTTGTTTTTTTATTAGCGTGATCAGCCAAGATGTATTGGCGTAATGAAAATAGCAAGCGTTTAGTAAAATTTGATTAGTGCAGTGTCAAAAAATTTTTACGTTCAAACTCCCATTTAAAAATTGATAATATTCTGCTTTTGGCATTTTGTTCTTAAAGTTATCATAAGTTTCAATATTTGATTATTGAATCTAAAAAAAGAAGAAAAAATTGCAAATATTTTTAATAAAGTTCATCTTACAATAGATTATAGAATGAAAACCCTTCAAATTGCTACCTTTGGTGACGATGATCAAGATGGGATCGCATTAGGGATTCGAAATTTTCCGATTCACCAACTCATATTGATTTGCTATTCAAGCGATGAATCCAAAGCCATCGAATATTCAAAGAAGATTGAAACAATAATCGGTATCGGTTCAGAAATAATTCTTGTTGAGAAGGAAAATGTCGTAAAGGATACAATTGAAAGAGTTAATGAAGTATTGTTGAAGAAAAGTATGGAGTATCATCAGATACTAATGAATGTAAGTTCTGGGGATAAATTAATCAGTTGTGCTGCACTCTCCTCAGCATTTATTAATGGAATAAAGGCCTTTGCAATGGACCACGCTCATACGGTGCCTCTCTTATTACCAGTACTAAAGTTCAGTTACAGTGAAATCATATCAGACACCAAAATAAAAATACTAAAAAGTATCGATAGTATTGGTGGCATGGTAAGCAGTTTGGAAGAACTAGAACAAATTTCAGGTTATGGGAAGCCTCTATTGAGCTATCATGTACAGGGCGGCAAGGAAAATAAAGGATTAGCCGACTTGGGGTTGGTCGAAGTAGATAAAGGCGATAGAGGCAAAACAGTAATTAATATCACTACATTAGGCAAACTAATGGTTACATCTAACCTCGTGAATTCTTCTCAGCATTAATATTATGTTAATCTTAAAAAATATGATACTCTGAGAGTATTAGATGGGCTCGTAGCGCAGACTTTGTATAATCAAAGGTGCATAATGGATAGCGCGGACGCCTCCTAAGCGTCAGGCCGAGGGTTCAAATCCCTCCGGGCCCGCATCTATATAGGTCTTTAAATTGGATTCCTTTGTAGATATAAATGAAACATGGCAATAGAAACAACTAAAGAAAATGGCAATATTTTGCATCCTTTAGAATCTTCATTAAATATAGATTTTAATAGCAATGATATCATTAGCCAGTATTTGGCGATGCATTCAGACCCATATTCATTGTTTCTTAACGCCATAAAATCATCCGAAACTAGAGAAAAATACGATCGTAGGCTCCTAATATTCTTAGACTTTTTAAAAATTCCAGGTTCAACTATGAAAGAAAGATGTATTTTCTTAACTGACGAAAGTAAGAAAAACAATCAGTGGACCTTGAATTGCATAGTAGCTTACATAATGTATCAAAGAAATAGACTCGAAAGAAAGGAAATTACTGGCGCGACACTTTTCAACTATTTAAAAGCCATTAAACTTTTTTGTGAAATGACTGATATCTCAATACCTTGGAAGAAAATAACAAGGGGAATTCCAAGAGGAAGAAGATATGCCGAGGATCGGGCCCCCACCATAGAAGAAATTAGAAAAATATGTGAATATCCTGACAGACGCACTAAAGCTATCGTATACTCAATGTGTTCGGGGGGTTTTCGATTGGGTGCTTGGGATTATCTCAAATGGGGAGATATTCAACCAATGTTAAAAGATAAAAAGATCGTATCTGCTAAAGTGGTTGTCTATGCAGGTGAAGAAGAAGAATACTTTACATTCATAACTCCCGAAGCATATTCCTACCTGAAAGAATGGATAGATTATCGCATAGAAATTGGGGAAATAGTTTCAAAAAGTAGCTGGGTAATGAGGGATCTGTGGGATACCTCGGTTGCTATTGGGCGTGGCTTAGTTACAAAACCTAAAAAACTAAAATCCACTGATATCAAGAGGCTCATTGAACGAGCATTATGGGCACAAGGTGTAAGAAAAAAATTAGAAGACGGGAAGAAACGACATGAATTTCAGGCCGATCACGGATACCGTAAATTCTTCAAGACTCATTGCGAGATTGCTGGAATGAAGCCTATCAATATAGAAAAATTGATGGGTCATTCAACTGGTATATCTGATTCGTATTATCGGGCCACAGAGAATGAAATGTTATCAGACTATCTGATTGCTGTTGACTCATTAACCATAAATGAAGAGAATAGACTAAAACACCAGATCAATGAACTAAGCGAAAGAAATGACGTTAATCAATACATCATTACTTCCAAACTGATGGAAAAAGAGAAGAAGATAAAAAAATTGGAAGAAAAAAGTAAGGAAAATGATGATGCTGTTTCTTACCTGTCTGACCAAATCGTACAACTGATGAAAGAAGTTAGAGCACTAAAAGAAACAACTTAAAGGTAAAAAAATGAGTTTTTTAACCATATAGAGCACTAAAGGACACTATATCATTATATTTTCTAACGACTGATTGTACATACTGTTCCAGAATTTTTGTAAAGTTTTGATCCTTATATAAGATAGATATATCCTCTTTTCGGCCTGACATACCACAGTTAATGATATCAACACATAGTTTTTCAAGGGTAGAGTTGGATATTATATTATCAATGCTTAGATTGTCATCAAGATATTGTTCTTTGGTTACTCGCCTTATGGGGCATATTTCGTAATATGTATCTGAATATTTTGTAGCTTCAAATTCTAAAATATTCTTACCATTTTCCGACAACATCGCTTTTCCCTTCGCTGTTTGAACCTCAAGTACCAAATCTATTTTTCCATCTGTGATTTGGTATTTAACAAATGGTTTTAGCGATTTGATCTTAACTTCATCTATATCTTCCCAATTAATACCATATTTCTTGCCTAAGTCGTGAACAAATTCTTTGGGCCCTGCCATTTCCATTTCCATTTCTTTATAAACTCTTTGCTCTTCGAAGTAGTAAGTCATATAGTATGATTCGGGTATACCGTTTTCGACAGTGAAATGAATTCGTTCTAAAGTATTAGTAATATCATTACATACAGATTCGACAAATTTGTAAATATTACCGATTACGTTAGCGTCCTCTAATTTGAGCATCGCGGTCTTTGAAATAAATCTAAATAAAAAAATTGCGAAGAATTTGAATTTCAAATTGCTTCTAATTGTATTTAAAAAATTAGTACGCATAACTTCACTATTATTAACAATTAAACAAAATATTCCAAAGTCAGTGATTCTGAAGTAATCTGAATGTGGATTAATCTCGTCAATAGAAGAAGGTCCCGATGATTCTAGGGCTCCCAGTTTTACCAATTTTTGTATATGTCTCCTAACAACTTCATAGACAATGCCACCTTTGTATTCATATTCACCTTCTAACATTTCATGACATCGAGTTATATCGAGATTTTTTTTGGATATATTATGGACAAGAAACGTTCCTAATATAGTTGTCATAGTGTAGTTCATTTTTATGTCCGATTTACGGTCGTATATATCTAAAATCAACCTTTCAAAATCGATTTTATGGTATTCAGACACCCTTAAAGTCACTAAAGGGTGTATTTCAGTAAACGCTAATTAATTGATTTACATTTCGAAAAGTGATGTCAAGTAATATAGTAACAAAAGACGACAAAGACAGACAAAGACAAAAGAAAGAAATAGTCAAAACATGGCTCACTGGCAAGTGTTCTTGTACCTTAATCATTCCACGGTCGTTAGCCATAGAATGCAATATGGATGAACCTGGACATGTAATCGTAGAGAAAGTTGAGAATGGCATATTAATACGCAAATTGGAGGTGTAAAAGTTGAATGTATACCACGGAAGAGCAAACGTCTTTCATAAAATGATTTGTTCTGGTTTTAAGGTTGGCGCCCCATACCAGAACAAAAACCATTCATTTAGATCGGAGGATTTGAAATGACAAAAGGTAGTTCTTCAAACAGTGATATAGGCTTTCCTATTCCAAAAGAGATAAGAAACTACTATGAATACGAATTTGTTTGTGTAATTAATAAGAAAAAACGATTTGTAGAGATCGTACTAAGTCACATTCTGTTCTTTAAATTAAGTTTAGCGGAATTTAAGAAGAAGATCCTAAAACGAATCCTTGACGAACTAGAAGAAGCGAGATATTTTTCTTCAGATGAGAAAAAAAGTCTCATTGAATTCAGATCCAAAGTAGAGGATGTTTAGAATGATTGTGAAGATAGATTCTACAATTATCCCCTTTTATGAACGGGGACACCTATTCAAGAACTATACAAGTAATTGCGTCCAATATTTTACTAAATATTATACTCTTTTTTACTTGATTGGCTGTGAATCCTGGAGATATCGTTGCCCATTCACCTTGCTCACTTCGTCAAACGATACTATCTCAACCCAAGTACATCCATCATCAGTCCTGATCCACTTAGAGGAAGTTGTCTAGTATGAAGGAAGAAATCAAAATAGAGGAAACTATCTCCAAAAAGGTCATAGGGGTTAAATCAGATAATCCCGCCCTCTGTCTTCGCTACCGATGCATAAAGATAGATATGAATATTCATGTGGAATTTCGGTAAATTCATTTGATGTAATAAATGAATGGGAACAGATCCACCATAGAAAGATCAAAGGAAAGTTAAGGGAGGTTAGTGAATATGTGGCCAAAGAAAACCTATGTAAAAAAATGCCAACCAACAAAGACATTAGAGTTCAATTAGGAATATCAAAAGACTATTGTAAGAAGATTTTAACTAAGGCGCGCCGGATAGGTTTGTTAGCAATATACGAGAAGCGATCTGGTCATCAATACAAATACTGCGTTACTAATATACAAAATCACTTAATACTTGATGATGTATCAAAATCAGAAGAATCAGATGAGGAAGTTAGTATAGAAAAAGATCTATTGTTGTCTATAGCTGTATTGAATGATTTGATAGAACATGAAAATCTCTCTTTTCATCACATAAATCTAAAGTCTAAACTTAGAGATGTATCAGATTATGATCGTCTCAACTGGAGAATAAGATCAAACAATAACAAAGGCAAAATCTTTGAATTAAAGCTTTCGCAATATCGTCGCTGTGAATTCATAGCGTATCCAAAAGGGACTGTAAGTATGATAATCAAATGCTCCAATGATCCATTGTATTTGACAACCTTTGATGTTGTAGATTTCTTTTCAATATGTGGTGAAATCCTTGGTGTATTAAAAGCAGAGACATCTAATTCAGAGCCGCTAGTTGATGATGTCACTGATTGGAATGTAACACAGATTGATGCAGCATTTGACTTACCTTTGACGGCGCCCGGAGTACACAACGAATCCAATGTTTCAAACAAACAGAAGGGATTGTTGTCCTATAGTAATTTCGGAACTTTCAGGCTCAAATACTTGGGGCAGTTTTATCAGCTGTATTCTAAGAACGTTTTGCATAAAGGTAAGATTTTGCGTATTGAAAGGCGATTTTCCTTCTTAAATACACAACCAACTATCAGTACAATCACAGAAATGATCAAAAAAGATAAGAATATTGCATAGCCTCAAATAGTATACCGTCGCCTTTCTCTCAGATTATAACATTACATTTTTTTTAATGGTATTTTTATACAAAGGCTTACAGAATATTGAAAAATACTTTGATATCTTAAGAGGCGATTAATGTCATTCGGCTTCATTAACTGGAGGGATTTTTGCAGATATAAATTAGAGTACATTACACCTTAAGAATATGGATAAGCTTTTTGTGGGATTTAATGGTTTATAATGCCATATTATGGTTGGAGAGTTAGATATTTCTATCGTAATAAAATGAAAGAAATCGTTTTAGGATAACCAAACATCTGGAAAAGTCATTTTCTAACTCATAAAACCAGCTTTTTGATTAGTCTAACCTTTAGCAAAAGGCCTGATCGAGATACGTTTATCAAATGTAGTCTAAGAATGTATTGCATAAAGGTAAAGTATTACGTATCGAACGACGGTTTTCATTATTAAACAAACAACCTACTGTTACTATGATTACGGATAGACTTGAAAAACAGTGATGAATCTCAGACAGGTTCAATCCGCCGTCGCCTTTTTTTAAAGACAACGGTCTCCGATTTTTTTATATTCTTTTTTTTCCAAATAGGTTAAAATTCTGAAAAATATATGCAGATAATATTCATAATTAAATAAATTGCAAATTAGATTGTTTTACAATTGAAGTTTAATTACAATGTTTGTGGTGGTAATAAATGGTTAATTATGCCATTGTATGGTGATCCAGGATACCGAAAGCGATCACAACAAAGTGGAACTTATTAAGATTGACTCGTCTCTCAGATATGATATCCCATTGTCCTAAATATTCAAGCTTTCACAAAATCTTTAAGAAATGGTATTCGTATCTTCTAATATAATGAAATTGTTAAGTCTTGGAGTTGCTCTAACTTTAATGAGTAGCATTATGTTTTTCTTAACTCTGGGCAATACTATGCTCTATGGCCAGCCATTAACAAATACATCTACGGTCGAATCTACACAAGCAGGACAACCGTCCCAATCACAAATACAACCATTTACTATTCCAAAGAATAGTCCTAATGAAGGGATAACAACCACGTCTAATTCTGGCACAGATTCTCAAGCTAGTACAGCCAACAATATTGACGACAACCCAAATGTTAACATAGTTTTTCTTTTGAACATCACTAATGATTTTTTCTAACATGCTTTCATGTTTTGAAATTATTTTCAATTGTCGTTCAAGAATCAAGGTCATAGTATATTTTTTAAAATCTATATCTATTTTAGATTGAATATGACTTACTGGAAAATTTAGCTCCTTTAATAAAGAAATCAATTTGCTACGAATTCTAATGCTATTTCTACCAATGTTAAAAAGATCTATCAAGATAAGTTGTCTAATTAAATGATTATACTCATGCAATTTGATATCAATATTGAGGAAATCAGATTCCATAGACATATTGCATTCTTTCTTGAATGATTTTCCTTTTTCATAATGAAAAATCCTATGATAGGTATTTCCAGGCATATCCAAATTTTTTAATAATTGTTCTAAGGTTTCGTAAAAAAAATCTTGGAAATCATTTATCACTTGTTTAGCATTAAACAAATCGTTTAAAAAATTCTTAAAATCATGAAAAGTCAATGCATAGTCTAAGAAATGTTTACTTAGTGACTCCAATTCTCCGTATTTCTTTTTTAAATATGGTCTGGATGGTTTCTCTTTTGAATAATGAAATTTGAGTAAATCATGGCATCTGGTACAATAAACTACTCCAGATGTATCTAAATATGATTTCCCACAGTTTTTGCATCTACTCCAATATCTTGATTCTTTTGGGATAAATAGCTTAAAATTTACATTTTTAGAATTTTCGTTAATTCTTACTGATAGTGGAAAATGCCATGTGTTTCTTTTATCAACATTAAGAGTCAGACCTTTTTCATAGGAGCATTTTCGATTAACGTCTTCCATTTGTTCTTTCTCTCGGCCTTAATTCTCGCTTGCTCCCTACGAAAATTATGAACCGAAGCGAATTTTCCTTTTTTATATTTTCCAATTACATATTGTTAGGATTATGAAAAGGTTGGATTTGATTCAATTTTGACAGACGTCCCTCTAGACTCGCTACCTAGTTGTAGTAACGAAATAGGTACATAAAAATTATAACAAATGTTTAGTATAAATGAAATAGAGATAATTTATCATTGATTAGATATAATTCTTAGCCATGAATCTGTATTTTTTAATTATTTCACCAATTGTGGTCATGTTTTGTCAGTTCTAGGCATTAAAAACCATTTTATACCTGTCTTTATATAGTATGGTAATTAATAGATAGTATGTCAAAGAAAATAGAAACTAACCAAAATTATTCAAATAATACCAATCAATATTATAATAACAATAACAACATTAATGATCTAAATGAATCAGTTAACCAATCATTAGATGAAACTAAAGATAATATCAA
This sequence comes from Candidatus Nitrosocosmicus sp., assembly GCA_041747305.1. Classification (GTDB taxonomy): domain Archaea; phylum Thermoproteota; class Nitrososphaeria; order Nitrososphaerales; family Nitrososphaeraceae; genus Nitrosocosmicus. The sequence continues at coordinate 675 of JBGTFK010000136.1, read as the reverse complement.
AAAATCAATAGATGAATCTAAAAGTCAAATTCCACGAATCAATAAAATTGTAAATAGTTATCAAGAAGAATCACTACAAACTGCAAAAGAGATTTCAGAAGAATATATTGATTCTCAAAAACAAGTGGTCAATTCTTTCCAATCAGCATGGAGACCATACAATGAGATCTACAACGGATTTATTGCCAACTTCTTTACTCCTGATGTAGCAGTTAAAGCATATACAACATTTGTCAGTAATGTTGCAGACAATACAGTATCAGCTATGAGACTTTCAAACAACGTTGTTTTCTCAGCCCTTGAGTCATGGAAACCAGCACTACAGCAAACAAAAGATTTTGCAAGACACATATCCAACACGGGAGTAAACACAGCAAGAGTGTTTGAACAAAATTCAAGACAATTAGCCGCAGAAGCTAAAGATGCAGCAGCAGCCAATTCAAACGTAAACGCATCTACCACATCCACTGCTACAACAAAGTCCACAAATCATTAATACAGCAATAAGAAAAATAAAAAAATTGAGCTTATTGCTTTTTCCTTTGAGTCAAACAAACTCTAGTAATTTTTAAATCATCGGTACTAAAGTTAAATTTCAGTTTTAGTTTCCATTACAGACGTATTATACAAACATACCAAAGATGGAATCGTGTTGGCCAGTGGGCTTTCTCAAAT
>JBGTFK010000135.1:0-5226 GCA_041747305.1 Candidatus Nitrosocosmicus sp. | reverse complement strand
TTACAAAAAAAAGATAAAATCCAACCGATAACAATCATATAGTAACTTGCCAGCGCAAAGGTAACGGATACTATCAATACTCCTATCCATTTGAATTTTCTTCTAATGATGGAAAATACATCTATTATTGATGTTTATAATATCGCCCTACCGCAAGTTCAAGGGTCATAAAAGAAAGTCCGAATGTGAAAATAATAACCATATACGTTATGAGAAATGCTCCACCACCATTTTCTCATACGATATATGGAAATCTCCAAATATTGCCGATACCAACCGCAGACCCTATGGCTGCAAAAACAAAACCCATATACGAGCCCCAATTTTCTCTAGAAACACGGGGGTTGTTGTTCATTATTTTTACTATTATCAATCAAATAACGAATAATAAATAATAACTGTCTTGTATTTTTGCACAAATACTAAAGTAAATTTAAATATTATTTCTACAGGACTTTAACTATTGAATAAACTATTTTTTTCTCATGTTTTAGTTCCACATGATGGAACTGAAATATCTGACATTGCACTAGATGAAGCTATTAGATTTGCAAAGATGTTTAATTCTAAATTAAGTTTGTTGTTTGTTGTAGAAGAGCAAACTGTTCCACCCAGTTTACTTCTTTCAATCATGAAGCGTGGTTCTGAGCAAATTGTTCCACCCAGTTCACATTTTTCATTCATGAAGCGTGGTTCTGAGGTAGAACAGTCAAAAAACAAAATTATTAGTCTTCTTAAAACAGGAGCCGAAGCTCTGCTAAAGGATAGATCAGAAAAGATGATTACAGAAAATATTTCGTTTGATTTGCAGATTGGAATCGGTTCTCCTAGTAAGGAAATATTAGAATATACAAGAAAGACAAATATCGACACAATTATCATGGGAAGAAAACAAATTTCTGGTTTTGGTTCAATAATGGCTATTGGTAGTGTAGCAAGAAAAGTATCTGAGTTGTCTCAAGTGCCTGTGATGTTAGTACATCAGGAGCGCATAGAAGGTAAACATCCCTATTCAAATATTTTAATACCATATGACGGTTCTGAACACTCTAACAAAGCGGTTGATTATGCTGTAAAAATAGCAGAGACTTGCAGTTCAACTATTTTGCTATTTCATATAATAGATGAGGTTTCACTCCCTCCCACAATACATTCTATAAGATTCACGTCTAAAATAACAGGTGAAGAGGTTTCAAAAGAAGCCTATCTAAAGGAGCTTCATCAAGAACTCAAAAATGAAATGCTGAGAACCTTGGAAACTGTACGAATAGAATACAAAGATGTACCAAACGTGACTATAAATGTAGAAGTAGAATTAGGGTATCCTCCTGAAAGTATCGTAAAAAAAATAGATGAAGGTAAGTTTGAATTACTTGTGATGGGGACAGTAAGATTGAGAGGCATCTCCAAATTACACGCAATGGGGAGTGTAGCAAGAAAAGTGTCTGAAATTTGTTCATGTAATGTATTATTGGTACACTAGATTCACGGAGTTAGTGATTAATGGTCTGTACCTGATTTTTTAAAAAAATTAACCATGTTACTCTGGTTTGATAAATAAAATCTGATGTATTCATTGAATTTAAAAAGCTCGAACCATCATCTGTTAACTTAACCAAGCATCTATATATTGTAGATATTCTCATTCAATACCATTTCTCCGTCCATTTTCACATCGTAACACAACTTCTCTACAATATGTAACATTGAACGGTAATGACTAACTTAGCGAATAAGAACATACCCCCTCTTATCTAATATCTTAGGACAGCAGGAATTATTTGAACCCATACGAGTACCTGACCCGGTAGTTTAGTAATGAGTATATCACTGGTCTGAAATTGTTTGTTTCCAATACTTTAAATACCCGTGACAATAGGATGCTATAAACAAACGGATATCCATGAATTTGTTTATCATTCATAGAAAATTGATCAACAATTATTTTCCAATAATAATACAACGGTCAAAAAATTAGAATTAAAAGTTCATTCAACAAAATGCTGTTATGTATTACTTACAGTTTGAGGAAATATTGCCATTTCAAAAAACTTTTTTGTTTTACTTTTTGCAGGCATGAATTTATTACTATGAATGCTAAAACTATTTGAATGTCAGAAGAATTTTCTAGTATAATGGTATGTATAGATGGTTCAAAAATCTCATTTAAGGCTGCTAGAAAGGCCTTTAACTTGGCAAAAAAATATAGATCAGAAATTTCTGCAATTTATGTTTCCTTCATACCCGATTCCATGAGTCGTGCTCCACAGTATACTCGGGATGAATTACACCAACATGATGTTGAGCAGATGAAATATTGGTTAAAAGATGTTACTCCTGAGGCAAAAGAAGATAATATTAATTTTAAAATTAAGGTAAAGCAAACAAATACATCCATCGTTGAGGAGATTATTAAGATTGCAGATGCGGAAAATATTGATTTGATCGTAATAGGCAGTACAGGAAAGTCAAAGTTAGAAAGAATATTTGTAGGCAGTGTAGCGCAAGGAGTAGTATCAAATGCGAAATGCTCCGTTTTACTTGTTAGGTAGGAAAAATTAAATTATTAAAGATTATTGAAATCCAAAATCAGATTAAAAATAATGATTGCTTGTAATTTGCAGTGATACATATTGTCTATTGGAACCTTAAAAACTTTGAAAAACAATAAACCCAAATTCAAATGTCCACAAATTGTTCCTTGAAAAGTTTGGATTTGATGATTTTGTAATTGAATTACTTTAAAAGTATTATTATATTTAGGCTCTAGTAATCAAGGTATCTCTATAGAAATGATTATAATGCATTATTAGGCATCTACTTATACAATTATCGCAATATTTCTTGATTAGAATACTCTTATCTACATATTACATAATAGAGTAAGTCAGGAAAAAGTCAATTCATTGGGTGATAATTTCGATTTAGAATTGGGATTATTACGTGCAAGTACCCTGATTTGTTTCACATAATTATTGGATATAGAGGACTTCCAGTTTAGTCTTAAGGTTAAAGTTCTAATCAGCCGATTTTGCTGCCCTTAGTGTTCCCGTTCCGTTAGGACATAAAATATCTTCCGATATGATATCACAATAACTTCATCTATTTCAACATGTCCAACTCTCTTAGGATTATTTGAATAAGTTTTTGAACCGTCAGTGTTATTTGTAATGTTAGCCGGGTTAGAAAAAACCCTATGATGAATTATGTTGCTATCATCCACGGGATCATTTATCCCTATTATAGCTCACATGACCATGTACATGTCTGAAATACTAATTTCGTCATTGTTATCTACAGAATATTCAAAAATAAGTCTTATTGTCTATGAGAATGAGTGGTTTACCTTCTATATTATAGTCTGCAGCAAGTCCAAAAGGTTTGGATGAAAAATTAACTATAATGATAATTTGTTCTGTTCCTACAAGTTGAATATTATTCGAATAACCCGATTTGTGAAATACTGATATTTGTATTATTATGTTTGTTTGAATTCTCTTGGTTTGATACAAAAATGTCAGATAACTCGAAGAAAAATTAAGAGAGATAGAACCATCGCTAGAGGCGAAGAAGTTGATTTGTATCCGGGGACATCGCAGTGCCATATGAGGTATTGATGTAAATAATTTAACCACAGAAAAAGGCGTTTAGAGTAGAATAGGAAAGGTTTCTTTCTTCTTTCATTCTTGTTAATAACTCGACAATTTCATATTCTATTAGCTTGGGAGCCTTTGATAGAATTACATCCAGGGATAGATTTTGGTCAATGGGCGAATAAATAACGGAATAAGATATCTTCAGTATTGGGGTTTTGTTTGATTTTAAAGAGTTGTTAAAATTTCTAAAAGCAGGATGGGATTCAATTATTTCTAGATTATTAGGCCCTAAAGGATTTAGCTCATAGTTATACTCGTCTTATCTAGCTAACCTTCCTAAATTCAATTATTTATCTGCGGATAGGTTGCACATAATAATCATTTTGTAGAGATCGCACTTTTAATCAATAATTCGAGAATACCCCCTAAACCAATTTAGTCAGACTTCAGAGGAATTGTCACAAAGTCATAGATAATATTGTTAAGATGTCATTTTCTACCAAACCTGCTTATAAATCCAGATATGGGCTTAGTTAACTTAAGAGTTAATTCGAGAATAAATTTTATTCAACCTCATATCAAATGAACCAATTACACCACTATTCTCCGTATTTTGAGCAGAATTTATGGATATTGTTCCAAAATAAATTTACTAACTGGAAAAGCAGTATTGGAAAGCAGTTGAAAAATTAGAGATTATAATACAAATATTCACATTTGACACATTGAATTTTCTTTGGCTTATTGTATCCAAAAGGCTGCAGTATGATACAATTAGATAACTCGCAATCTTGGCATAACACGCGACACCCAAACTTGTCCTTAATTCGATTATTTTTTTTCGAAGATGTTATTGTAAGGTATCTTTTATCATCATTCAAGGCTTCTTCTAAAAAGCGTATGCTATTTTCATCATATTTTGACACGATGATATCAGAATCTATTTGTGGAGGTTCCAATCTCTTGCTCAACATTTAGATATGAAAGTACATATACTTGAGATTTTCCTTATTGATGCATAATCTAATCTGCAAAATACACCGTAATCATGTTTCGCATAAGGGTCTCAAAAATTCCGCTTGACATAGGATACTTAATAATATAATCTACAAATAAAAAGGATTTTATAATATCTATAAAATACTCAAATTGAAGCTCCGGTGGTGTAGTAGCAATAAAAGCTGCACAATTCGGTCAAGCATTGCGGCCTTTCGAGTCGCAGATCCCGGGTTCAAATCCCGGCCGGAGCATCGGTGATTTTGGATTCTGAGTCCCATTTGAGGAGATTTGAGTGTTTTTCATGGAGGCATAATCTGTATACAGTTTTTCATTTACTGTATACAGTTTTTTATCATAGTGAATATCGCAGTTTAAGCATGAATATCCTATCTTTTTGAAAATTCCATGGCTACCAGAGCGGATGTAGGTTGAATTGAGGCCTCTATTGCAAAAAGTACATCTGGTCATCTATGGCAATTAGTTCGTCAAGGAGATCTTTAAGGATTTTGATTGGTGTACGATTCAAAGGCCGCAATGCTTGACCGAATTGTGCAGCTTTTATTGCTACTACACCACCAGCTAAGCATCAAACTAAATCGATGTGGAATCCAATACTTTAATGAACTGGCCC
>JBGTFK010000134.1:0-2776 GCA_041747305.1 Candidatus Nitrosocosmicus sp. | reverse complement strand
AGATGAGCAAATTTCAAGTCGAGGATCAGCGTATTATTCTGCATACAATGGCTCCCCGGGCTAGGCAAGTATGGAACAACCTCTAACTCGAGGCTGTTCCATAGGCGTTATTTAGGCTCGCCTGTTTCTTTTTTAATGGGCGTTTTTTACTAAAAATCTGTTACTATAAATGATAATGGGCCCAAGGGGCTTACAACCGATATCGGTTCTTTAATAGAGATTCTTATAAAATAGACAACTAGAAAAATATAAAGATTTTAGCATGCGAGTGTGATGGGCCGAAAGGTATGTGAAACAAATTTGACTCATAATTACCATTTAAATGAATTAATTAATTGTTGTTAAAGATTGTAAGATCATACAGCATACCAATATTTTTCAAATAATACTTGTTGAACTAGTATCGCATGGTCTTTGTTAGAGGATATTGCAAATATTTTTCTACTTTGATCATGTTTTGTAAAGTCAAATAAAGCAAGTTTACTCTATCTCTTTCTAATGCTATACGTTTCCGGGATATAACCAACGGCTAAACACACGACTCAAAATAGGAAGTGCAAAATAGGTAAGCAAAACTACTAGTATAGCACTAAAAATTGCAATGTTTGCGAATAGGGGACATTCTCCGATAACTGGATTCAAGAGATATCGTGATGTGGTGCTAATGACATAGGCTGCAAAGAAGATAACAATGGCCATTTTCCATCTCGGTGGGGGAGATTGGCTAAGGGTTTTCAAGCCCGGAAGTGTAAACCAAGTTTCCAAACCGGTTGATGTCTCGTAATGCCGGGAAGAGTATTTGTTTGCTTCGTCTATTAGTTTTAATGATTCTTTAGAATTATCCCATTTTTCCATATCCACTTTGTTATCAAATTTGCGGATTATATACCGATAAGATGGTTTACCCTCCCCAGGAATGATTATTGTAACGCTATGATATCCTGGCGCGCTCCTCTGTAGTGCCATATAACGCTTAAGCCAATTGTCGTAATCTTTCTCATGCCCAGGTTTTATATTCCTACATATTACAGAAGTGACCTCATTCTCATGTATGTCTGACATTTTACTTGCATAATTTGCTATTCTGTTGTTTGACATATGTCTTGCGGCACAAATTTTTGTGGCCATATCATCTTTGGATTTAGTTCAAAGCATGTTCCGGTAGGAATCATGAGGAAATCTACGAGTTAAGCCTAGAAATGGTTTTATTTTTTTTAGATAAGTTTCCTTATTTGGATGGAAAAGAAAAGTGACAGAAAAGTGAATTTAATTTTAGTATCGATGAATTTAAAAATTACGAGTTTGTTTAACTCTAAAAGGAAAAACCAATCGGTCGAATTTTTTTTAGTCCTTGATTTTTCTTATTTCGTTGTTAATGTTTTGTGTGGTTTGTTGTAGTAGAATTAGAAGTAGTAGATGAGTTTACATTTGAATTGGCTGCTACCTCTTTAACTTCTGCTGCTAATTGTCTTGAATTTTGTTCAAACGTTCTTGCGGTGTTTACTCCCATGTTTGACATGTGTCTTGAAACATCTTTTGTTTGTTGTAGTACTGGTTTCCATGCATCAAGGGTTGAGAAAATAACGTTGTTTGAAAGTCTAATAGTTGATACTGTGTTGTCTGCAACATTACTGACAAATCTTGTATATGCACTAATTGCTGTATCAGGAGTACAGAATTTGGTAACTAATCCATTAAAGGCCTCATTGTATGGTCTCCATGCTGATTGGAGTGAATTGACGACTTCTTTTTGAGAATCGATGTATTCTTCTGAAATCTCTTTAGTAGTTTGTAGTGATTGTTCTTGATAGCTATTAACAATGTCATTAATTTTTGGAATTTGTTTTCTTGATTCATCTAATGATTTTTTGATATTATCTTTAGTTTCATCAAATGATTGGTTAACTGATTTATTGAAATCATTGTTATTGTTATGTTCACTGAAATTATTTGAATAATTTTGGTTAGTTTCTGTTTTCTTTGACATACTATCTATTAGTTACCGTACTATATAAAGACGGGTATTAAACGGTTTTTAATGCCATTAAGTGACAGAATGTGTATTGGCGATAGAACGATTATGTAATTATGATTTTGGTACTTGTCTTTGACCTATTAAAAATTGAATTCCTGATTTAGAGAGAAGTCACATGGCTTCAAATAATGTTCAAACACAAAAAGGATTTATCCTCATTACTTTGATTTTTATTAAAAAATGGTAAGCCTTATGAATATATTTGTCCCTTTGAATATGGTTGAAATAACACTTCTAACACTTTTAACGGTTTTTAGGACATAGTTGAAGAGACCTTATTATAGGTAAGATAAAGATGTAAAATGATAGATTCATAAATTTAGAAACTAGTAAATTTGTTTTATGATATCCAAAAGATGATATTGATTTAATTAATGAAAAGTGAGATTCATGTTTTTCAAAAAGTGCGAAGTGCGGGATTTGAACCCGTGATATTTTGTAAGGTTTGTTATGTTGTCAGATACTCTTTATACAAATTTTTGTAATTTGAAACCTCTATCTCAAACTTGAATGTAAATGTCAAATAAATAACGCCAAATTTATGAAACACTTCATAAACTCAATACTACGATATTCACCTTAAAACCTAATTGTGAAACAGTATTTCAAATCTGCTTTGTGTCCTAATGCGTTGTCCTTCAATCGTTTTATGCTTGTTATGTCACACTCTTCTAAACAGGTTATACAATGACACTTTTATCATCATCTCTTTTACCATGTTTTGAAATCTGGTAGCAGATA
>JBGTFK010000133.1:0-9214 GCA_041747305.1 Candidatus Nitrosocosmicus sp. | reverse complement strand
AAAGGGAATAATGTCTGGTTCATTAGTAACAAAAAATGGTAAGCATTTGGTTAATAAAATTTCTGACTATCAATTTCAGATATATAAAGAAGATTCGCGCGGGATGAATGTTCCTGTCACAATATTTGCGAATGATCTATTGATATCTAAAATGGCCCTTGATCGAACACTCGATCAAGCAGTTAATGTCACAACCCTGCCTGGGTTAAAAAAACATGTAGTTGTACTTCCTGATGGTCATGAAGGATATGGATTTCCTGTGGGTGGGGTGGCTGCATCAGATTTAGAAGAGGGTATCATTAGTCCTGGTGGAGTAGGTTATGATATTAATTGTGGTGTAAGACTGATAAGAACTAATCTTGTAGAATCTGATGTTCATTCTAAACTCAAAATTCTAGTTGATTCTCTATTTTCCTCTATTCCCACAGGTGTTGGAAGTGAGGGGGCTATTAAGCTGACCAGCTCTGAGCTGGACGATCTACTCATTGACGGCGCAAAATGGTCTGTAGAGAATGGTTATGGAATAGATACCGATCTTGAATCTTGTGAAGAGAGTGGAAGAATGAAAGGGGCAGATCCTATAAATATTTCAACCAACGCCAGAAAACGCGGTTCAATGCAACTAGGGAGCTTGGGTTCAGGAAATCATTTTCTTGAGATCCAAAAAGTGGACAAGATATTTGATGAAGAAGCGGCCAATACAATGGGAATTAGAAAAGAAGGAGAAATACAAATTTTAATACATTGTGGCTCCCGTGGATTTGGGCATCAAGTTTGTAGTGACTACCTACGGTTGTCAGAACAAGCTATGAAAAGATATAATCTAAATGTTGTAGATAGAGAATTGGCGTGTGTTCCTAATACCTCCGTGGAGGGAGAGAGTTATAGAAAATCCATGTTTTCAGCGCTAAATTTTGCATGGGCAAATAGACAAATGCTTACTCACTGGACAAGGAAGACATTTCAACGAGTTCTTCAACTAAGCGAACAAGATCTTGGCATGGAATTAGTATACGATGTATCTCATAATATTGCAAAGGTAGAACGTCATAGAGTTGATGGGGAAGGCTCTCGTGATTTAGTAGTACATAGAAAAGGCGCAACACGTGCTTTCCCTTCGGGAATGGAACAACTACCAGATAAATTTCGATCCGTAGGACAACCTGTAATTATTCCAGGGTCCATGGGTACGGCGAGTTGGGTTCTTTTAGGCTCACCTAAATCAATGGATCTTAGCTTTGGATCAACGGCTCATGGGGCAGGAAGAACAATGTCGAGATCAGAAGCAAAAAGAACTCATACTTTGGACGATGTAAAGAAAAAGTTAGAATCACGGGGCATTTATGTTAAATCTTTAACTAAAAATGGATTGATCGAAGAATCTCCCGATGCATATAAGGATGTCGATATGGTTGTCGATGTGTCACATAAGGTGGGGATTGCCACAAAAGTCGTTAGATTGGTCCCACTAGGAGTTATTAAAGGTTAAATTGGACGCCGACAAAAATTCAGGCATGGATGATCCAGATCTTGAATTAATTAAAGCAAGAAAGATGAAAAAACTGCAAGAGCAATTAGCATCAAAAGATAAAGAAAAAGAAAAGGACAAGATCAATTTGGAACTCCAGAATAAAACAAATAAAAATAAACCAGAAGGAATCGATTCTGAAAGGAATTTCTTGTTGAGCTATCTGTACGATAGAGGTGATGAAGTTTTAAAACTTGCTGAAAAGCAATTTCCTTTGCAAACTAAAATTATTATAAAAAGGTTAAATGAATTGATTCGATTTGGGGAAATTTCTAAAATATCTGGTGGAGATCTGCTTGCAGTATATAGATCATTAGGTTTAAACATTCGAGTTGATACACAAATTTCCATATCTGATCATGGTAAAACGATAAGTTTCTCTGATAAACTAAAACAGTCTACTGATGCGGATCCGGATTCTGATGGATTACTATAGGTTCCACCTTATTTATTTGACACGTATTTCTTAAAAAAAGATTGATTAGACTTTTCAGGGATTATTAAATATTGTTTCTATCCTAAAATATCACTAGATAATTAACAGTACGAGATTAACTAACAAATATCAAACATAAACATAAACATAAACAAAAAAAGAAGATTAAGGAACTGATCTGCTGTAGAGTTTTCCTTCTAATGCTAGTTTGTACATTTCTGCTACATAGGGGTTTCTTGCAGGAGTTTCCGCGCCAAGTTCCACCAAACGTGCGTATACCCTAACTACATAGGCCAAAGCACCCATAAAAGCTACTACTACACCCATGTTAAACATCCAGTGGTTAGGTACTGAAAATATTTCTTCAACAAACCAAAAGTGCCACATTTCATTGATACCAATTGTGAACATGGTAGCCAAATAACCGATAATGGTTATCTTTAGACCAGTATTCATTGAATTGTTTGGTCCTCTTAAAACTGGTACTCTCCTGTCATACATTGCAACAAATCCCCAACCTAGTGGGAGTGCAATAAAGTGACTGTATAACCACCAATGAGCTGGTGTAAATGCGCTGTCTCTGATGGCTGTTTGGTGTAATGATCCATCAACAAAGTTGTCTACTTCTACTGATGCAGCAATAGACCCTAGCATAATGACCATTAAATAGATCTTTTTTAGCCTCTGGATTTCTACTTCCTTTGGAATTAATGCAGGCATTTGTGCCATTTTACTATCATTATATCTTTGTCGATTAAATATATAAGATATGAACTAAAATATTTATAAATAATCCTAGAAATTAATCTAATATTATCAGATTATTAGATTATTATTTAATAAATTTATTAAATTTCTGATGTTTTATCGGTTTTGTCAAGCTTATCTACATTGATTATCATATATGATAAACTATGACCTTCAGAAAAAAGGGAGAGGATTATGTAATTGTTATATTTTTATTTAACTCAAAAGATTTGCCGGAATTCTCGTCTGTAATCTCATACATTATTACATAATCTCCTGTAGGGAATGGCACAGATTGTGTTATGGTGAATGGTATGAAAACCTCCTTATTCTGATTATGAGACAATATATTTCCGATTGGGACGTTTTCTTGACCACCTAGAATTGTACCATTAGAACTCGTTATAAGAAAACTGGCACCAAAGTCGATGGAAAAGAGGGGTGTTCCATCTTCATCTGTGACATCATTATATTCAAAGCCAGCCGGTTCGATATATAATATTATTGATTCCCCAGGAGAATAAGAAGTAGAATTCTTTTCTTCATATATTCCAAAGCCACTGGGTTCTGATGTCACAAATAAATCATTATTTGAGTAAAAGTCAGACGTAATATTGCTGTCACTTGTAATATTGCTGTCACCTATCCCCTGAGCATTGGCTTGTCCATAATTGAATCCATTCAGAGAGCTACCCATGACTGCAAAGAACAAAAGTGCAAATAAAGATACAATTGTTGATGATTTATTATTCATACTACCTTCTTTAATTTTTGATAATTTATTAAGATAGCTATGAAGAAGATTTGCATTTTTAGAATTAATTTAATAAAGAATATGGAAAAGTATATGGATGATAAGTCTATTAGAATACCTCCCGATAATAACGTCGGGACTTTTGTTTCTCGCTATCCTCACCTTAGTTTCGAATAGAAAAAATCTGAGATTGCAGAGCGAATATCAAATATACGCAAGAATGATAGAGGCACGATTGAAACTAGAGACCTCAGAACCTTTTATTAAAATGGCAAAAGAAAGTCCATTCTATGCAGAAAGATTCGCTCTTGTAGATAGCCCTGATCAATTCTACATGCTTAGAGCCTTCATTGACTTGTACGAATTCATTTATAGACTTCACAAGACTCGTGTTATTGATGATCAACTATGGCTGAGGTGGATGTCTTCAGCCAAAGCTATGAAATCTATTCCTAAATTCTTGAATGTATGGGAGAAAACAAAGTCAGTTCATTCTCCTGATTTCGTCAAATTTATCGATTCATTATAACAAAAGCGAACTTATTTGCCATTATGGAAATGAGGTATGATGTATTCGTGCATGCATTTATTACGAAATAAACATAACAATTATCAATTACAAATGCAATGTCCTTTCTTATTAGAAAATTACGGAAAATCGATATATTTTTTTAAAATATACATAATGTAAATGGCAATACAAAACAAGAAAATCTTATCAATTGCAATACTAGCATCTTTACTGGTTTTTAGCATCACCGTTTCATCTTCAACGGCTATTTCCTTTGCAACAGAGGATGGAAGTGGCGGAGGAAACCAAGCTGCAGCTCAAAATAGTCAAGATGGGAATAACGACTCAGAAACTGGAATAAGTCAATCAAGCTCCAGCTCTCAAAGCTCTGAATGTTTATCTGAAGGAAGTACAGCAGCAAGCTGCAACAACGTAAGCATACAAGCAAACCAGAACGGAAATGATGAAGAGGAAGCACCGAGAGCACAAGAGGAAGCACGCGGGGAAACAACAGTAACTCCTACAAGTGAATCATCATCAGCTGCCCAAGCCACTGCAGACCCAATGAATGCATCGGTATCTTGCGGAGAGGTAATCAAACAAAGCGTAAAATTGACTTCTAATCTTGACTGTAAGACTGACGGTATAATAATAGGAGAAGACGGAATTACGGTAGACTTAAACGGTCACACAATTTCTGGCCCCGGTGTATCAACCTCCAAAGTCGGATTAATGTTGAGCGACCAGGACGATGTTAATATCGTAGGCCCAGGTATTGTCCAAAACTTCCAAGCAGGTATACTTAACACGGGTGGACAAGATAACAAAATATCTGCCGTAACATTTACCCAAAACCAAATAGGGTCATTTAACACAGGCTCTGCAAACACTGCAATCGAGGACAACCTGTTCTTTAGCAACAACATTGGTGTAGCATCTCATTCCTCAACTGGATCAAAATTGATTACTAACCTGTTTAAGTCAAACGACCTCGCAGGTGTAACATTCGTAAACTCTGCAACTAACGAGGTATCATTTAACACCATCCAAGGTTCAGTGAGTGGATTATTCTTCGACGGTCAAAGTAGCGGCAACACAGTCAACGCAAACAACATCTTGGACAACCGTGGCGTAGATATCAATAACGCAAACGGCCTTCCATTGAATGTAAACAACAACCTATTCAACGACAATAACTGCAATACATCCATCCCAGTCGGCCTCTGTTTAGGTAAATAAAACCACTTTTTTTTTCTTTAAATCTTAATTAAATTCATAGTTATCCTGTTAATTATCAGAGTTTCCTTTAAATATATACATAAAGTAATAATTGAGTAATTGGGCTACATATTCATCTGCTTGGGGATTTTAAACTCTAACTTACTTTTATCACCTACAAATCATCTTTGACAGCAAGTTCGTATAGTTGATCTATGAGTATCGAGGATCTTAGATCGAAATCAGAAATTGAATTGCCTAACGCCCACGTGTGTAATTCAATGGTAACCTTGTCCCAATCAATATGAATAACTGGATGATGATTTAACATTTGGGCCAATTCACTAACTAAATATGAAAATTTGACTGATTTTGGGAAGCTATCAAAGGAAAATACTTTTGATAAGCTTTGTGTTTCTTCAGGAGTATCACCTAACACTACCCAGCCATCAGAATTTTTTAAATAGTCTATGATAGTAACGTCGTCAACAGCTTGATACTTATTTGTAGAATTATCATGGACTCGAATTAAATTTTGTTCTAAAATGTCCCCAGTATTAATACCAGAATCCATTAGCCCTCCGTTTGGGTAAGAGACATTTTTGGTATGAAAATATAAATTGGAAGGAAGAACCAGCAAGTCATAGTTAGTTTCATAATCCCATCCGATAGGAAGTCCAAATGACATATTATTATTAATAATACCATTATCTCCTTTAGAACCGTTTGAAAAACCGCCTTCAAATGTTATGGTGTGTTTTCCGAATGCCAATGGTTTGAGAAAAACCCAATTGCCATCAGAAATGGCCGCACTTGTTTCACCTCTTGTCAAATTCAACAGATTATTTGCAGGCAATGTAAAATTGAACAAAGGAGATTGAATTCGGTAGTTTTCTAATTCCAACAGAATTTGATCATCTAATGTTGCGTTCAAGAAATCAACTTGATTCTGAATGGATTTAGCACACATCAACAAATCCTCCTTGCTTTTTATCAAAGGATATTCGATGTAAGAACATTCGGAATTGAGTATAGGAAACAGAATTCCAACATTATCAGGTACCAGGCATGATCGATGTGCTGAATGATTAAAAGTTCCAGAAAAAAACCAGACGGGGCCTTCTTGACCATAGTTACAATTGATTCCATAATCATCATACGCAGGGTTTTCATTAATAGGGATTGAATACGCCCATTTCCACCATTCAGCAGTCCAATCTTCGTATGATTTTCCAAATATTTGAGATTTGTTATCATATATAACATTGAAATTTGAATGATTAATGTGGGAATCATAGTAATGTTCCTCAGCATAGGAAATTTTTATGACAGAGACCATGGGGAGAAACTGACTCAAAACAAGAAACATAATCGCTAATAAGGGTATTAGAGCAATTGTCTTCGTACTTGGGTGAGAATTCGAGCTAAATTCAGAAGCGAAATTAATTGTCATATTGATATCGCTTATTTATTATTATATAAATATGATTTTGCTGTTAAAAGACATTAATGAAAATTAAGGAACTAAAGATCAATATTTCCAAATTTCCAACTTTGAATTATTACTCTACTGAATCAATAATATTCAGACTGTTGTTTTAGTTAAGTTTCCCGGATCTTGTATAATTTTATATCCATAGAAGCGTTTGGATTATTAAATATTTATAAATCCTACTCTCTCTCGCTGATTGAAATCTACAATTCGATAAATTATTATACAAATTATGTATTTAAAAATTGGATGAGCGGCATTGACACTATTGTAAAGAAATTTGATGAATTTGAAAATTCTATGAGGGAAGGACTACCCAAAGTGGACGAGAGGTTGATTATCGATATGCTTCATCGGATGAAAAGGGATGCCTCACCAATGTATACGATTGAAATATTTCTTAAAGAAAAACCAAAAACGGATGAAATAAAGTCTATTATTACAGAAGGTCTTGGAGTAATGCCTGCATTGTACGATCATGGAACTCATATAGTCGTAGCACATCGATTTGATTTGCAGATGCTTGAATATATATCGAATAATTTGAATGTCGAAAAGATCAGAGGGACATTTACTGGAGCTGGCAGAGGTGCTTCTATAGGTCCCGTTTTTGAAAGAGACGACAAACCAGATTACTAGGGTCAAAAACGAACCAGAAAGTAAGAATACCGATATACATCGGATGAGAACATGTTCTCATGGTAGGTTTCATACGGTCTAAACTTTGCTAGTTCTTGAGCACATGTTTTCATTTTTTTTCGATAATCAAATATTTAAAAGATTGTCAAAGGTGTCTTTGGTTAATGACAGTAAAGTAATTATATGAAAATTTAATACCAACTAAATCGGTTTTTATGTAATTAGGTAATGACATAAAATTAATTATTTTGTTCCCCCATGCCACGTAATATTCTAAAAATAATACCAAATTAAAGTTTCTAAAGTCTGTCGTAAATTCATCTTAATAATATTTGAAAATCTTTTGTAGAAGAATATTTTTCAACAACCATGATTTCAACATATGATATCATGTCAACGTAGAATCAAATTATGAGAGGTAGGAATAAACCTAGAATGCATCTTTTTCCAATTCTAAGCAAAAATAGCTCTCATAGGACGTGACAAACCGAGGAAGATATTCTAATGTTTAAACCGCTATATCCCTCTAGGACTGAGATTCATGGTTTCAGATGTAGGTAATTCCTAATTTGTAGTCTTTCTTTAATCCCAGACAATTTCAGTACTCCTATTAAGCTCAGAAAAAATGGATAGGTTGTTAGTGATTTATCATCTACTTGAGGCAAATTGATTTTAATATCCAAATAATATATTTAATTTGAACGTTTATGGACGATGAACATATTTTTTATTTACTGGGATCAAAATTTCCTGAATTGGATTCTATTTTGATAGGTTGTCATGCAGATAACGGAATAATCCCCCATGAATGTTGCGAATATAATCTAATTTCAGTGTATGATAATAACATACTATTTCATCAAGATTTGACCTCTAACCGGGACTCTAATGTGTTACACAACAGTAACAAGGTTTATGAAGTTTTAATCTTATCTGTACAAGAATTCATAAAAAATCCAAACATCAATTATACCAATTTTGTTCAGTTTCCAGGTCAAGCTCTGAAATCCAATATTGTTAACTATTTTGTTGATAAATGTGATAAATATCATAAATCGTTCAACTTCATAATGAAAACCAACATAATTAAAAATATTTGCGAAATTACAAATGTGCATGGCTTACTTTCGAAGGAAAATGTAGATGAAAGATTTATTTCATTCCAATTAAAAATGATTTCACTTAAGACCCTAATGATTTTTATTCAATTCTACTTGAATTCACAATATAGGCCATCCCATCTTAAATATCAGATCAACCTTGTAAAACAAAACGAGAAATTAAAAACTAGGGAATATGTGGATCTACTATTAGAATATATTGGAACTAATCGAGCAAACATATCTTCTTTGACTAGAAGCGAAGAATCATTAAAGTTTCTTATTAGATGCGAAAACATTGCAAAGAATAGCATACTTTTTAAAAAGTTAGATTTTTTTAAACGAAAATCAATGTATGTGGATGGCATTCTACTTATCAATAGTCTTATTCTAAATCGGGTGTATGATAATCAATTTATTAAGAAATATAATAAATTACTAAATCATGTAACTGACATTCAAACTAAAGAAAAAATAACGATGTTAAAGGAAGTAAACTTACTCTTAGAAATTAATAAAAATCTAGTCCAAAGTAATTATTGAATCACTATTGCTTGTTCTAGCGGTTCAACTGTTTTGTTTCTTGCCCTCAATTTTGCTTTATATTTTAAGTTTCTCGGTTTAGTTCTTAGTCTATATCCACAGCACGGACACCATAAACCATCCCATTTTATGAAAATTTCACAAATTTGACATCGCTTTTGACCGCTTGCGTAACGGCCCGATCCCACCGGCTTTTGAGCTTTATGTCTGATACAAATACCTTTACAAGTCATACTTGAAAACCAT
>JBGTFK010000132.1:0-8945 GCA_041747305.1 Candidatus Nitrosocosmicus sp. | reverse complement strand
GTAACCCACCCGTAGTAAGTCTTGAAAATGAAATCACCGTAGAGGAAGGGATCAATGGCGTGATATTGGACGCTTCGGGTAGCTTTGATTCAAAGGATGGAAAGAATCTAGAGTATGAATGGAGTCAAATCGCAGGTTTGAGAGTAGACTTGTTTGATATTCATGAGTCAAAGGCCTCATTTAATGCTCCGATTCTTGAAGGAACTTCAAATCAGGTCATGTTTTTCAAGGTGAAGGTGACTGACACTAATGGTCTATTCTCAGAAAAAAGCATTAAAGTTATAGTTCAGAATTTGCTGCCGTTCAATGATCCACCGGTAGCTGATGATCAGAGTGTAACTGCAAATACGGCTGATCCAACAGAGATAACTCTCACGGCTACAGACCCGGGGAGTAATGCTTTGACATATGCTATAGTTTCACAACCACAATCAGGAACCATCACAGACCTTAACGAAGACACAGGTAGCCTAGTCTATACATCTGATGCCGGGTTTACAGGAGAGGATAGTTTCACATTCAAGGCTAATGATGGAACAGTTGATAGCAATACAGCCACTGTAACAATAACAGTTAACGCAATAGTTCCTCCGCCTGAACCAGAGCCTGAACCAGATGCTGGCAATCCAGGTGACGATAATGGACCACCAGCCTCAGGTGACGATAATGGACCCCCAACTGCCATACCAGATGGTTTCAACATCACAAATACCAGTAGTAGCAGCGGCCTCTTTTCTGACGGATTCCCCGGATTGACAGATAATATGAGGAATATATTTGGCAATTAGGCAACAGAAATACTAGATTGACCTGTGATTGATTGAGTATACGATCGTGTTAATCAAACTGATTCTATTCTAAGGATTCAGTTTGATTTTGTTTTTAAAAGATGTTTCTAAAGAGTATGAAGGCTGGACCTACAAATATGTACCAACTAAAAAAATCACTGGTTGTGTTGTCTATCAAAAAAGCAGAGGTTTACCCCCACCTCCGATAATATTAAGACATCAAATAAAAGAAATTAGCATTTAATCAAGTATTTAATCGATTAATTCAATTATATTCTTTTCAAATATTAAAAAATTGTATCGCAATATGCTTTGTTGCCTAATTCAATCTTCTCATCGATTCAGGACATTTTTAGTCAAAGTCAATGAAGACCACTAATGATTTACATATTTCGTGTAATACTGCAGGAAAAAATTATCAGAGAACGATTTTCATAATTAGGTAACAAAGCATAGCAATAGATATCTAAAATTATATTTGTGCATCTCTTTTTTGTCACACCAGTATTTCACTTGGTATCATGAGTCACTTTTTCTGATAAGAAAAAAGATTTACAAAGAATTAAATTTAATGAAATTTGGATAGAAGATATTTTTAGTTAGAAAAAAAAGTAGGTCTTATTGTTGACCTAATGCGTTGTTGCCATCATTTAAGTTAAATGACAAGGCTACGTTGTTGCATGATGCAAGTGTATCGTTACCAGAATCACATACTGAATCTTGAGCTGTTCCTGAAAATTGTGCTAGATCCTGGATTGCTTCGTTAGATTTTTTCTTCTTTTTGTCACCATTGTATTGGTCACCATCGTGTTTGTCCCCTTTGTCTTTGTCACCACCTGCAAAGGCCATGTTACTACCATAGGTTGCTACAGAGCCAACTAGGGCTGCTGCAATAAAGATTGACAATATTGACAATTGAATTTTTTTATTCATGCAAGATAATGTATCGTATTATATAATTGGATTGTTTAATCAGATTCTAAAATAATCTTACTAAATATGATTCTTCAATAAAATAGTATTATGATAATTTATTGTACGATATGAAAACCCTTGGCTTGACACGAAATTATGTTATGTGCTCTATTTTGCACTGTTCTGATTATATATTTGTGTTAAAAGTGGAGACTAATACCAAAGCCAACCAAATAAAGACTCTTGTTTTAAGACGATTCTGATGAAGTTTGTATTTTTTTATTTGGTTAATATATATAACTATCAGGCTTAAGTTGCCTTATCAAATGCACTAAGAAAAACCAAAGCCTTTAAATCCTTTTTATCGTTAAAATGGTAAAAACATGTTATATATCTGTATGTGATGGTAATAACAGTAGCAAGTAAAAGTGATACTAACAGTAGATTTATTTATTAAGAAAATACAAAATATTGTTACCACTACATAACATACTAGATCATAAAACAAATTTGAAAAAAATGAAATAGATATCGGTAACAACTATCTAAAGTCTATATTCCTATTAGATCTGATAACTTGTATTACATTTAATGAATGTAACACAGATGATGTAACTTTATAACACAAGAGTTCTGATGAAAATATATTTTTGAATTATATTTGAATTCACTAACAAATCTTTAATTTTGTAGTACATTTGCAATTCGATAATATAGTTTTAATAAAGTATTTATTATGCGTCTAGAATTAGTACGTTATTGTAGATAGCGTATTTATCTATCGATTTGTTCGGTTATTGGTTACCGGAAATAAAACAGGAAAGTAACAGAGCTATTATATTTTATCTTATATTACCTTCTACTATCACATTGCTTTGCAAATGTTTAAGGAATTTATGATTAGTATTTCTTATAATAAATATAATTACTATACACTCACTAATATGAATAAATTTAATAAGCATACAGTAAAAAAATCGATAAAACCACTGATGATGATCTCCGTCATTGCAACACTTTTGATAGCCGCCATGGGTACAACAGCCACCAATATGAATGCCAGTGCATTCAATTTTGGTTTAAAATCCAAAGACATTAACGACGGAAGTATTTCCACAAACAGCCTTTTTAGCTGTGTCGGTGCAGCAATAAATTGTATTAATACAAATCAAGGTAATAACAATGTAGTCGCTAACAATACCGCCGTAGATGATAATGGTAATGGTAATGGTATCCTTACGTGTGAAGAATGTCTTTCAGACGCACTTACAGCAGAACAAGAAGCATTATTATTACTAGAGTTGGATGTAACGAATCTTGCCGCTGCATGTATAGCTATTGCTGAATTGGATGCTACTGCCTTACTAGTTATACTACAAGATATTGGATTGAGTTTAGAAGCAGCATTAGCCTTACTAGCATGCTTAGATATTGAGGCTCCAGTAATCATAGGATAAACAGTCAATACAAAATATACGGAAAAAACAGTAACCGATAATTCCTGTTGATGTAATAGTCAACAGGAATCAATTTTTTATTCCAATTGATTCGACAAGTATTTTAAAAATTTTTAGTGAATTAGAATTAAGATCGATACTGGTTTTTGATGTAAAAATTATCAAGAGCCTTTCCCAGAATTATCTTTCTGTATTAGATTATACATCAACACATAACTATGGCATATTTTCCATAAAAGTATTTTACAGCAGAAATAAAGAAAAAACTCGTGGATTATTTGATTCTTACTTACCAGGTAGAGGTACAGTCGACAGAAGACTAAAGACCGGACCTAATGATATCAAAGAAAAGATGGGAACATGGAATCTTCTTGCCTTTGAAGGTTTAGTCAAACCATATGTCAATGCGATAGACGGTACCCGTCTAAAATCAAAAGGTCATGTGGGGCATATGCATCATCCAAAAGTAAAGGAATTATACCTCGCCTGGGATTCAGGAAATGACACAGTTTCCAGATGGGGTTTTAGTCATCCCAACAAAGGATGGATACTCGGATACTAACTGCACTTGGTATCACGTTAAAAATGCTGTATCAAACGATGTAAGCATTAAAACTATTGAAGGTTTATGCTAAAATTATGCCATATATATTTAGTTCCCGCTGAGTTGAATATAAAGTGCATAAAAAAATACATTGATTGTATTATAATAAAGCTTTTACAGATAGGGTATCTCGGTCCTATATCAAAATACGCATTTAACTTTAACAGATTTTTTTTAAAATACTAATTTAGATAAACCTTCCAACAACATCATAAAATCTCTAGGTATTTCTTTAAAAAAAACCAGCAGGAAATGGTTATAAGCAGTAGTAGGGCTATCCCGATTTTACTACAGCAATTCAAACTTTATAAAAAATTTAGCTTGATAAAATATGAAGTTCTAGTGATTCCCAAAAATCTGGCTGGGATATTGACATATCTGAGTGACTGAGGACCTTAGAATTCGCAAAGGGGTTTGGGTCATAAATATAATTCTCTAATTATTGCATTTGCTGCATTTAATATTGCGGACATATGTACTAAATATCTGAAAAAAAGCAGAAGCATACAATACCATCTCCATTAAAAAGGAGATTTAAAAATCAGACATTATTATACGTTATATCTAGAAAGCCAAAAGCGGAAGGGATTATTTGAAAAAAACTCCACAATACAAAACAAACCCCAGATCACAACAACTGAATTTGCAGCAATCAAGCCAGAAGTAAACCACATGGTAATCGGCTATCGAGGTAGCTCATTTGAAAACCTCTTAATTGGTAACATAGCAATCTATTGTAAAGATTTCAAAATACTCAGTTACCATAATAAAGTAGGTAAAATATCTGATTTATAGTATTGAGAACGCCAAGCCAAACTATTGTCGTTTAAAAGCTCTAAAAGCAAATCAAAGGACGGCTAATAATTCAAATTGTAAACCTAGGCAAGGATTGATTGATTGTGTTTGCAAGTATTTATAATGTCTGTAATTATTCAAATCATTTTTCGTCATGTGGCTAATTTAGAATATACTCAAAAAGTATGCTATTTAGGTTGTAATTATTGGACCAGTTTATAGACGATAATTAATTCCCACCCAGCCAGCCTTACCCCACCTCTTTTCTGATGCTAAGGTGAATTAATAGTAAATCGAAAAAACAATTTTAATAGGGTAAAATAGTCCAAGTCTAATGCTACAAATACAATACGGTAGTAACCTTATCAGTTTAGGGTTGGTAATAGTTGACATGCAGAATGGATTCGTTAGTAAAGATGGGTCCTACGATAAACTTGGTATGAACATCGAAAATTACCAACAAATTATTCCAAATATTAAAAGGTTGATTAATTTCTGCAGAAATGAAAAAATTCCAATCTTTTATACCGAAGCCATCAGGGAACCAAGTGGCATTGATTTACTAATTCATATTCATAATATTCTTCCAAGGGCAAGGGAAGAGAGGCTGCAAAACAAACAGGTACCAATCTGCATGAGAGATACATGGGATGCACATACTATTGACGAAATAAAACCCGCTCCAGAAGATCATGTCATCGTCAAGCGACGAGATTCAGCGTTTCAGGATACAGAATTAAGAGTCTGGTTGCAAAGTATAAATGTTAATACTTTGATTTTCTGTGGTATAGACACTTCGATTTGTGTTGAGACATCTTTAAGAGATGCTTTTAATTTAGGATATGACGTCATCCTAGTAGCTGATGCAACTGCATCTGGTTCAAAAAAACATTATGAAACTACTATTGAAAGAGTAAGAGACTACTATGGAGTAGTTATCAACAGTATTGATTTAAAAAAAATGATTGAGACGCTTGAAGATCTCCATAAAGATGAAATGCAATCTGATGCTGAGGAAAATGAAAGTATTAGCCAGTTCCTTGAAAAGCATAATCTGATAAATGTTAGAAAAGAAAAGAAATGATATCTCAAATTAACTTTAGAATCAAAGACAACTAATCTTTATTTCATTATTTATAAAAATCATTTCTATGGTACAACTCTTTTTCCTGCGACTAGGCGACTAGGAGAACTCAAAATATCGTCAAAAGCTTCAACCAAGTCTTTTTTTTTCTCAAATTATCACGTGTTCTTAAAAAACGGCAATAATATAAGGTCTATCATAACACATACACATATATAGATTTTATTTATCATTTCATATCCCTAGTCTGAATATTAAATTTCTGTCTACTATAGGTCTACCTCTGATAAACGGTTCGAATAAACGATACCAACAAAAAGATTAAAAAATATGAGTTCTGGCAAGCTTTCAGAATAGTTATTCAATAGTATTTCAGAATTTTATTCTAGCATAATCATAAAAAAAATTTAATAAATAATTTCACTTTAGTATGGTAATGAAACCATGTTTTGATGGAGTAGCACCAAAGCAATCTCCTTCAAATAGAAACACAAACAAAAGAATAAGGATTAATTCATTATATGCATGCACTCTACTTATTTTAATTGGATCAATTGCCATTTTTTGGGGGATCAAAGACGTTAATGCCCAAAGCAGCTCATCATTTAGGATAATTGTTCAAGTCCAAAATACTGGCAATTTAGACGAACAGGGGGCACTGCATGTCGCCATAGATGGTTCACGCAACCCTCAAACAATACAGGGCATAATATTCCCTGCGTTGCAAACAAGTTCTTTTAATTTTGAATTCCCTTCTGCTGAGGTGCCTGTGAATAAAGGATTTACTGCAGAAGTAGTTTACGGTGATGATGAAATAAAAAGAGTATCCGGGTCTAATAGCCCAGCCAACACACCGGAAACCGTGACCTTACTAATTCCTTAATTAATCAATCTATTTTTTTCTTCAATCAATCTAGTTCTGTAGGAAACTGACTATTGATGCTGTTTCTAATAAGGACGTTGGAAATATTTTAGCAAATATACCTACGCATCAAAATTGCAAGACTTGACCAATTAGTGTGGTAATTATCAGGCAATAACCAAGCAGATTTTGACTATTATCTGTAGTAAGTCTACATCTATTGGGTTTTCTCTGGTTCACGAGAATAAAGAAATAAAGTCAAAATTGATAAAAATATAATGCCAGTATCATACTTAATATGGTTTTTGAAGTTGGCTACATAGTAAAGTTTAAAATGATTTGTCATACCATCTAAACTAAATTCTGAAGAAATAATGGACACAGACCCTCTCAACCGTCCTGTTTTAACTTATGCACATCATAACTTTATAGTTTTAGACGAAGATACAGATTCAGCAAATGCAGTCAAGCTGATGCATGGAAAAAAGGCCGAGACCATTATTGTAAAGAACAAGATTGAAGAATATGTAGGCATTATCACCGATAGCGATATTTTGGATAAAATTGTCATGAGAGGCGAAGATTCCGACCAAGTCAACATAAAGACAATAATGTCATCTCCCATCATCACCATCTCAGCAAAGGCAAATGTAAGACAAGCCTTAGAACTGATGAGACTAAATCTGATCAAAAGAATTCCTGTTACTGATAATGTGCATATTTTGGGAATGGTGACCCAAGAAGGTCTGGCTAATGCCATTAGAGCTTCAGTGCTAGAACGGCAATTTAAAAGCTACAGAGTGGTGATCAGAGAAAGATACAAACCGATATGGGGAAATCTGGGATTTATCCTTCAGTTTTCTGGCTTACTTTTCATCGCTCCAGCCATCTTAGCCACAGCATCAGGCGAAGTCGTTTCGGCAACCGGAATCTTTCTTGGGATCACGACAATGTCTGTAACAGGGTTTATCCTAAATGCCTATGGAGAAAAAACCCCAATGAACCTCAGACAGGCGTCGATTCTGATGGTCTTTAGTTTTATCTTGCTGAGTTTTTTTGGAAGTATTCCCTACATGTATGTAAATCCTTTTGGTGAGGGAATTGATCCCCTGACCCTGGTGGTAAACAGTTTCTTTGAAAGTGCATCAGGTTTTACGACAACCGGGTTAACCATGTTAGCTCATCCTGAAGATCTCCCAGAGAGTTTTGATTTTTATAGAGCATTTACCCAGTGGATAGGTGGATTAAGTTTCGTTTACCTAGTAATTACATTCTTCTATCCTGAAAGAAAGCTGGCCCACATGAAAGGCATGTTAGGTGGAGGAAGTCTGAGATTAAAGCAATTGATACTTACGATTGGAGTTATTTTTAGTATATATACTGCTTTTTTGTCAGTTTTACTGTATCTTTCAGGAAACCATGATTTTATCTCTAACATTTCACTAATATTTAGCGCTGTAACAGGAGGTGGTTTTGTACCTTCTTCTACATCTTTAATTTCTGAAAACTTTTTGGGATTATATGTGATAATGGGCGGAATGATAATCTCCGCACTTCCATTCGCTTTTCATTATGCCGTATTTAGTAAGGAAATGCATACTACTAAAATGCGTCCCGAAATAATATTATATTTTGGAATTATACTTACCGCAATTCCTATTTTCACATATTTTCTTTTCTTGTCAGACCCTTCTGCAAACTTTATGACTGGGATATTTCACACTGTAAGTGCTGCAACGACCACTGGATTTCAATTTATAGATATTACGCTTTTGTCTGATGACGGCAAGATTTCATTAATAATTTTGATGTTAATTGGAGGAACAGCATTTTCAACAGCTGGCGGTATAAAGGTTGGAAGAATATTGCAAATAGTTCAGAAATTGACTAAAAAGAAATTTTCTGCAGACGTTACGACCAGATCTATCTCAGCAGTTTCTTCCAGATATGACAACGCATATCATGGTTTTGAAAGAAAATCCGATGTTCATAAAGAAGAAAAGACATTCAATGAAGCGCTCCTCGTTATTTTCCTTTTTATTTTTATGTCTTTTTTTACCGGTGCCCTTTTGTCAGTTTTTACAGAAAAAAACTTTTTAGATTCTCTATTTGAATCAGTATCAGCTCTAACCACCTCCGGATTAACTGCAGGAGTAACAAACATTAATGCAGATCTGCTATCAAAAGCATTACTAATAATTAATATGATTGTAGGTAGGTTTGAAATAATCGCAGTAATATACCTGTTTTTAGAAATTTCAAAAATAAAAAAGCATTGATTTTTTAACTAGATATATAATTGAGGCTGGGTCATTATTCTTTTCATTTCCTAACAAATAAAGCTAGTCTAATGGAGTATAATGTGTTAGTGAAACAAAGATACTACCAAAAAGACTAGCAACATATAGTTCATCATCCATTCTAATTAGCATTTTATATC
>JBGTFK010000131.1:0-9472 GCA_041747305.1 Candidatus Nitrosocosmicus sp. | reverse complement strand
GTTTTACCGATAGACCTGTAAATGATTTGAACAGCAATGGTTTTCTGGATAACCTATCATAGGATAACAAGAGGAAAGGACACATTTACCTAGGATAGATGGAAATAAAGCTGTTTTGGCTAATTACGCAAGAGATCTAATAAAATGATTCCAATTTCTTACAGGTCATTAATACTTTTTTCAACATCAAAAACGATTTTAATGATGGCGCAATTATTAGTTTTGTGACCATATATACAGATTCATTAACCAACCTTTCAAGATATAAAAACGATTTCTACAAGATTGCTGTTTCGCCTACACTGCCCTTTGAACTACAATATAAAATGGATGCTTGGTTTTATGATTTATCCCCTTCCAAGAGTTTGACTGATAAGTTTGAACGTGAGGAGCTGGGTATTGATGAGTATACGAATTTGTATCAAAAAGAAATGAATGCCCTTCCAGCTATTTCTAACATAAAATGGATAAAAGATTATTCAAAAAGGAACGATGTTGTGTTACTTTGTTATGAACCGGAAAATATAAATAAATGTCACCGTCATATTTTGAAACAGATCATTGAACAATCTTAGTTTGATGCAACCAATGTAATCGATTAATGGCTGATTGACTTTTGTTATTCAATAATCATAATTGTTGAAATTTTTTCAACAATGTCTGTCATGAATCTGACATTTGTAGACTTTTGATTATATTTTTATGTAACGAAAATTAAAATCAATAATGGTTTACAAATATATTGAAATAGTGGGAACGTCACCAACTGGAATAAATGAAGCAGTCAACAACGCTTTTAAGGAAGCGTCTAAAACCGTGAAGAATATACAATGGGGTGAGATGGGAAGAGTTACCTTTAGGTTGGATGAAAATCAGCAAATTGAATATCAGGTTGAAGTTAGAATAGGATTTAAAATAGAAAGGGTCGATTAGAATAATTTAAAAATTTTCTTGTTATGAGGCCGGTCGGTATAAAATCACTGAACCTACGTAGGTTCACTTAACCTGCTTTTAACGATCTCCAAAAAATTATCCTTATTAATGGGTTTTCTGATCATACAGTTTAAACTTAAATCTGAATACGACTTTATAATAGATTGATAATATTCCTCAAATGCTGTAGCTAAGCAAATCCTAATCCTATTATCCATTATTCTAATCCTACTAGCCAATTCAAAACCATTTATTCTGGGCATTCGTATATCGGTTATAAGGAGATCATAAATTCCAGGCTCAAATTCCTCTAATAGGGAGGTCGGATCATTGTAAATACCAACTTGGTATCCCTCGTCTTCTAAACAAATTTTGAAGAATAAAGCTGTTCCTACGTCATCATCTATTACTATGATATTATTTCCCATTATAGAATATTTATTGATCGTTAGACCAATTAAAATATTTTTACATTTCTACAGCTCAATATTATCAAATCCTTGGTTATATTCTTATTTTCTAAAATGAATAACGGACGTTTGCCTAAGGCAAAAAAAATTCCATTTTGAATCACATTGTTCCACTTTTGCTTAATAGCCCATTCACAAAGTCAAATATTGATTTTGTTATTGGTAAATTAGTGTGCTTTT
Organism: Candidatus Nitrosocosmicus sp.; assembly: GCA_041747305.1. Taxonomy (GTDB): domain Archaea; phylum Thermoproteota; class Nitrososphaeria; order Nitrososphaerales; family Nitrososphaeraceae; genus Nitrosocosmicus. Next base: position 7,889 of record JBGTFK010000131.1, on the reverse strand, counting down.
CAATCCAATTCCAGTCACCTATTGGATTAATTTCGAGAAAATATAATTCTCCATTTTTGGCTTGAACAAAATCTATGCTTGAAATTAGTAATCCTAATCTTCTATTTAGTTTGATACATAACTTTTCCATTTTTTTGCCAAGATTAATCTCAGAAAATATTAACTCTTTTTCCTTTATTTTGTGTAAATCAGAAAAATTGCGTTTTTCTTTAATCGTTGAAATTCTACATGAAAATGTCTTGTCATTTACTACAGTTACCCGGATTTCAGAATCATTCTCTATTTTCTTTTGAAAAATAACTGGTGCATAGGTTAACTCGTTTAATTTTGGTAAATGACTGGCTTCAATGTTATTGGTTAGGAACCTATACGATCTTTGGTTTAAATAAATATCATGATGATGAAGTACTTTGACGATAGTGGATCTACGAAATCTCTTAAAAAACTTGGTAGCCGCTTCCATCTCATTGGTTATTAATGTCTCTGGAATGCTAAAACCGAGCCGTTGTGCTACCTGTAGCTGATTCAATCTATTTTCAGAGTCAAAAGTTCTTTGTGGATTATTTATCCATAAAGCGTTTAGAGCTATTGATAGACAATTAAAGGCTTGATACCATTGTTGGGCGAAATACATTTGATGTACTCCTCCTGAATAATAATTCAAAAATTTTGGATCAAAATATCTAAATAATACTATCTTAATTTCATCAGGATTGAATTTTCTATTTCCCAACCGTAGTAAGGAGTCATTAAATTTACCCATTTTGAATTCAAAATGAAAATTTAAAGGTATATCCTCTTCTGTTATTTTTGCATAATCGATTCCATTTTTGAGGAATTGAATGCCTAACAGATCCGATTCTATATCCATTTTCTTAGTTAATATCAATACTTTTGGACTAACGCGTGAGTTTCCTTTTTTGGAAATATTTAGACGTTCAATTAGTTCTAGGGGATTAGTGTTATTTGTAAGGATTCTTTCATAGTTTAATTCCTCCATAAAATTAAAAACAAAAGGCTGATTAGACACACTTTGATTAATATCAACAAGATAAAAATTTTATCTTCTTTTTTTCTGGCATTAAAGTCAGCGAGATAAGTTTATTTAATTATTGGACGTATAAAAATACATAACAATCATCAATGAATCTAGTCCACGATCAGAAAAACCTGAAACTGTAGTCGTTTGTTATTTGTGTGGAAAACATATTAAAAATGATGATGATTTGTTCATTGAGGAAATTAGTAAAGGGGATGAAAGGTTTCATCACAAACATTGTTATACCTTTTATAATAGACTTGTCTCTGTTTACGGAAAAGATTTTTCAGAGATGGGTCTGGATGAAATTAATTGGGGGGCCAGATCGGGCAACCTTGTTCAATTGTCTTTGTTTGATATCAAAAGAACAAAATTCAGCAGTTCAGAGGTTGTTTATGACTTCTCGATTTTTAAGCGGAGACTAGTAGATGAAGTTTATGAAACTAAGGATGAATTACAGATAGTATGTTCCAGTACTGGTATATTTGAACAGTTTTCTGGTGTATTGGAAGGGTTATCCTTACGCACCAGACAAACTCCAACGCATGCGCCAAAGATCAGAATGTTATTTCCTAAAAGCAAAAAGGTACAATCATTCTTGGAAAAATCAAATGTTTCTGAGCTTCCTATGGTTGAGATACAGTATATACATGAAGATGAGTATCAATACTTCATTGCTGGAGTAGACAAATCTGTATCATTATTTTCTGAACTGACCAGTAACGTTGAGAGAGGACTCAATGATTCGTTTTTCAATGTTATTTCTATAAAGGATTCTGTAATTTGGCATAATTCAGCTATTTTTGAAAGCCTTTGGAAGCAGTCTATATTAGAAAATCGAGTAAAGGACCTATCTAATGAAATGACTAGGAATAATATTTCAAATCATAACTTTGTTCGGATCCTTGCGCATGAATTAAAAAACCCTATTCAACCAATTCTTGGTTTTTCAGATATGATCCAAAATAACAAGAGACTAAATTCTGATCAAAAAAATGAACTGTTAAAAATTATTTCTCGAAATGCTAGAAAATTAGATATCATGACAAATAATATTCTTGATTATGCTAGAATGGAAAATAATATTTTTAATTTAAATCTTGAACCCTTTGATATCATCCAAGTCATAGAGGAATTATTAAGTGATTACACTATTCAAATAAACAAAAAGAGCATCAAGTTAGATTTGGATACTTTATCCAAAAAAATTATGATAAAAGCTGACAAGATACGAATAATTGAAGTGCTAGACAATTTGTTAAGTAACGCAATAAAATTTACTGAGCGAGGGCAAATCGTAATCTCTATCCAGAAAAAATCTAACCACGTAGTAATCGCGATTTCAGATACTGGACCTGGCATAAATAAAGAAGATCACAAAAAAATATTTTCCAAATTCTACACTACTGATAAACTTGGAACAGGGCTGGGATTATACATCTCACGAATAATAGTAGAAAAGCATTTAGGCAAAATAGAGGGAAGAAATAACAAGAATGGGATCGGAAGTACTTTTACAATCGAGTTACCCGTAAAATAGTTTGTTGCCTTGCTGAAAGTTTATGATTTAGTCAAACTACAATTATGTTTCAAAACGTTTTTTAAATGAACTTTTAAAGTACATTGAGTGGGTAAATGTATATCCTTTCATTCTTACAAAGGCGGTACTGGTAAAACCACGTTAGCTGCCAATTTTTCTTATCTCTTGGCTTCAAAGGGTTACAAAGTTTATTTACTTGATCTTGATTTTTACGCTCCTAGTCTTTATTCCTATTTTAATTTCGAACCAGAGTTTTGGATTAATGATTATTTGAGAAATAAAGCAGATTTGGATGATATCATGATCGACTCCAGTTCTCTAATCGATTTCAAATTCGAGGGAGAGTTGTCAGTAGGGTTTTCTAAAGGCGGAAAAGAGGACATATATCAACTTGAAGGTAGTCTGCTCAATGATAAGGAACAACAAGTACGACAGTTCAGAAATTTTATTGCTATGCGAGAAGACCTATTAGTCAATAAAGAAGCCGATTTTATAGTAATGGATACGAGTCCTGGCATTAGGTACTGGTCAATCAATTCTATAGTGATTTCTGATATAGTCTTGCTAACTTTAAAAATGGGTGATTTAGACTTGAGAGGAACAATTAAAATGATTAAAGAAATTTACTCCTCTCTAATCGAGCATGGTTCGATTTGTAAATTGTTATTAAATAGGGTTGCCGGATACTGTGTGCCTCATTCAGACCTTGACTCCGCCAATAAGAATATCATGAGTGGTGATTCAGTCTATAAGAATAAGATTGACCGTGAATTAGAAAAGATTGTTAACGGATTAGTTAAGGTAGATACAATGCTAGAGATTCCATGTTACTGTGACATTCAATTTAAGGAAAAGGAATTTTTGACCATAAATGAATTTCCAGACCATCCGTTTACGACCAAGATAAAAGATCTGGTTAATCAAGTTGAAAATTTAGACTAGATTTTATTTTTTGTTACCTTTGTTAAAAATACTAATTGCTTCATCCAAGTAACTTTTCAGATCTTCCTCTGTTTCCATGGTTTCTGATTCACTACTCTGATGAATTTCTTCAGAGTATTTCTTAGTCATTGCTAAGACCTTTTCCTTCATATTATCAATCATTTGAGATTGAGCTAGACTTCCCATGATTTCTAATTCCTTGTATGCTGAATTCTTGATATATTTCCTAACACGAATGTCGTTTGATATGGCAATTATTGAATAGTATATCCCTACATAGAATAAGAGAGAGGCAAACGGGATAAAAATTATGCTTGGAATACCAAAGGGGGGAAAACTTGCGCCCACTATTGATGCATTTGCAGAGATAAAAAACAATATGATGCCGTAGGATGCCATGATTAAATACCTTCCTACTTTTGGAGACATTTTTAGCAAATTAGCTACAGACTTGAATCCTATACCATAAAGTATTCCACATAACGCAGTTGAAAATATTAGCGTAAAAACCTGAAGCATAAAAACAATACTCTCATCTACGTTCATGCCCTCAGCTAGTGAATAAAATTCGTCATAATGGTAAATGAATACAAAGAAGAATAATACTAAGGGAAGAGTGATCAACGCGAAGAACTTGATTTTTCCAATTTTCTTGATTTGATAGTGTAATAGAAAATAATTGCAAACCCATAACAACGCGAAATAGGCCATCATTGTATATGATTGGATATCTATTACACTTTTTTTAAAAACGCAATAGAAGCTATCGTTGTCGCATTCAAAATTGAAAATAACTGGGGTGGAGGGAGTTATTTCAAAGGGTTTTTCAGATAGTAGAGTTGCAAATAGGAAAATGGAGACCAAACTGTTGATGAAAATAAGAAATATGGATATGCCGAACAAGAGTGAAAATTTATTCTTACTCTCTCTATACCAGGAAAGTAATTTGGAACTAACTAAAAGACTCAAAACTATACTGGAGCCATAACTAAATATGGTTATTAGGGTTAAATTTATTGCATAAAATTTGCTCTCGGTAATTATGTCAAATAGTAAAAATGCTGATAAAGAATAAAGGATTAATTGCATAATTCTTAAAAGCATCTTGTATTTGCTAAAAATCGATTTTCTTTTGTTTACTATAGTCAAAATCTGGTTAATTACTATGAAGCTCCCTAATAGACTCGCGGCAAAAATCAAAGCAAACAGAATACCCCCTGTTGTTGATTGGATAAAACCTATTGCTACGTCTGATATTGAACTTAAATAATAATCTACAAACAATAACAAAATAAAGATTGAAATCGAAATGGTAACTACTTTTGAATTATTGGTTACAAATCCGAGACCAAGGGAAGTCTTCAATAAATAGGCATATTTGAGCCTCATATTTGAATATTTAATTAATTGATCATATTCTTTCGAAATTTACAAGAAGATGATTCTTATAAAAATCACGGGTTATTCTTTGACATATTCAAATTTGATTGGCATTTTAATAAACACTTCTATATCTTTTCACACTATAATTATTCCCTAACTGGATACCATGTATTTATTTCCTAGAAGAGTATTATAAATAATAATCATAAAAACATTATAATCCAAGTTATATCGATCGATCGGAACGAATTCATTAATAGACATGAACTTAAAGGATTTAGATATTCTTCAGTTACGAGATTATAGTGTAGAATTCGGTAATCAAGTTACGACTTTCGTCTACGAGTCAATCTTACTCTATAGAAATGGTCGCTTACTCCAGCAATAGTCTGAACCTTGATTCGTGTAAGAATCCAAAAGAGTCTATTATAAGTACACTATCAAAATATTAAAAGGAACTTAAAAGGTCAATATAAGCAGTGCCATAAACCCCCAATAACTTCTTATAGATTCGGTAGCAATCATTCCTATCTACTAGTGGTTTTGGTATAATTGTTAAATTCTGCAAACCTACCGATTTGTAAACCCTACCACATATTATACATTTATTATCGTTCATTATATTTGCATCGTTCAACTCCATGACTTGATTATGCACTATTTATTCGACAAGGTTTAATCACTCTGATCAAAGTCAATAATTTTATCTTGACTTTAAGGGATAAAATCCGAAGCCTGATCTATTATATTTGCTTGCGAACTTGTTAATTTCTTCTAATTGTTCGTTTGTGAGCCCATTTACTTGGATTTCATACGGTCTATTATCAATTTGAGCTTCTAAAATATTAGCGATTTCTTTTGTAATTTTATTCATACACTATATAAGCGTCTATGAAACTTATGAGTTATCATTGTAGTAACAATATTCAACTTTTTTTCAATGATCCTAATAGGGTTTGATCATTCAACAATAACTTTAATGATTCAAAATAGTTTGTATCAAACAATTTTGGCGTTCATGCACAAACTATTATATTAACAATTACTATTTATTTAAACTTTTAATCCGACATACATGATATTGCCATGAGGCATCAAGTCCTACTTTGTTTCCCAAATATGAATCAATATTTATATTTCAATCATTTAGTAATTAATTTTAAGATCAAAGTGTTTAGTTTGGAAGCAATGTTTATGAATCTCTGATAATTTGTTATCCTATAAATATAAGCAAGAGGCAGACACTGCGGTACTATTTAATGGCTTAACACAATACGTTATTATCAATATGATCAAACCCAGTTCTTTATTTTATTATCTTTAATAAAAGAACGATGTTTGTTCAAGCTTTAATAACACTTTTAATTTCAATAGAAAATTCCTTTGTCGCATGAATATGTTTGAATAACTTTGTACTATTAAATTTGTATTGATATTTTTAAGTATATTTCCATACATATTAGAATAATTTAATTTTTATAGACCAGATATTCTTTGTCTATTCAAAATCCCGCCTATAATAGGTTCATGTAAACTGCCAATTCGCGTGTATTATTGCTATCTAGATAGGCGTTATTTGGTTGTATGAATTCTATACTTTAATGTAAATTAATATGAGTTTTATATTATGCCAGAGAATTCTTTTAATTGTCATGGTGATTTACTATAATGGTTAAATAAATGATGAAGGTAATATGAATTGACATTATTTGGATGGAAATTATAAAATTAACAATATCTCTAGGGATGAGAATAGGGATAATAATACAGCTAATTCAGAAACTGGTGATAATGATGCCGACATCGATAATGCTGCCGATGAGAGCGGCGAAATTTCTACAAAGGACGAATCTCTTAATTTAGATCCTACCGTGCAAAATTCTATTGATGACATTGCTGCAATCATAAACGCCAAGATTAGAAATTCTGATATCTCTACAAAACACAAGGCGTCGATAGAAACCCAAATAGAGATACTGACAAATTTAATCAAATCAATACCATCCAAGAATGGTTATGTTTCTAACGATGATGACCAAAAAACCATTGTCACTTCTCTTGATCAGGACATCGAGATAAACCCACAATATGCAGACGCTTCTAATCTTTCTAACGATGATGACCAAAAAACCATTGTCACTTCTCTTGATCAGGACATCGAGATAAATCCCGAGTATGCAGACGCCTACAACAACAAAGGCTTGTCTTTGTATTATTTAGGAAACAACCAAGAAGCCATCGCCTGCTACGACAAAGCCATCGAGATAAATCCCGAGTATGATCTTGCATTTTACAACAAGGGTATAGCCTTGTCCGTTACTGGAAACAACCAAGAAGCCATCGCCTGCTACGACAAAGCCATCGAGATAAATCCCGAGTATGCAGACGCCTACAACAACAAAGGCTTGTCTTTGTATTATTTAGGAAACAACCAAGAAGCCATCGCCTGCTACGACAAAGCCATCGAGATAAATCCCGAGTATGCAGACGCCTACAACAACAAAGGCTTGTCTTTGTATTACATTGGAAGTCAGGAAGCCATCGCCTGCTACGACAAAGCCATCGAGATAAACCCACAATATGATCTTGCATTCTGCAACAAAGGCTTAGTGTTGGCTGCCACTGGAAATTACGAAGAAGCCATCGCCTGCTACGACAAAGCCATCGAGATAAACCCACAATATGCAGACGCCTACAACAACAAAGGCATGTCTTTGTATTATTTAAGAAACAACCAAGAAGCCATCGCCTGCTACGACAAAGCCATCGAGATAAATCCCTACTATGCAGATGCATTCTATAATAAAGGGATGGCCCTTTCGGCAACATCCAAATTTGCAGAAGCCATCACATCTTTTGACAAAGCCATCGAGATAAATCCCTACTATGCAGATGCATTCTATAATAAAGGGATGGCCCTTTCGGCAACATCCAAATTTGCAGAAGCCATCACATCTTTTGACAAAGCCATCGAGATAAATCCCT
>JBGTFK010000130.1:0-2488 GCA_041747305.1 Candidatus Nitrosocosmicus sp. | reverse complement strand
GAGAGAACAAATTCATGGCATAACAGGTTCAGAAAATTATATACAAGGTATGAAAAGAAGGTGGGGAACTACCTTGGGTTGGTACAGTTCTCTTGTTGTATGATTATCTATAGAAAGATAATTTTGGGATAGGCTCTTAATTAGATCTATATCCCTGGTTGCGGATTATCGTTGAGTTAGTCCCTAGTTTTAGTTCCTACTGAGACCTAAAGGAAAGCATTTTAAAGATTCTTAAAATCGGCAGAAAAAAGGATGAGACATGATCTAAAAGACAGTAAAAACTTTTATATTTAAATTTTGCTACTCAATACTCGTTTATTTTGTAACAGAATATTGAAGTATTATTTTCCCCGTTTTTTTTTGGTATACTTGTTGTAGTATTTCTGGTAACATCCGTAACTGGGAATGGTTTGCTAATCGAGACCCACATCAGTCCAAGCAGCGGCCGGTCAGGAGACAGAGCCGATAAGTAAAAAAATTACTCAGTCCAGAGATCAAATAGAAAATGATCTAAAGAAACAAGGAGAAATAATCGGGAATGAAATCAAGGACAGTTCGGGTTTGAAAACGTATAATCAAACATAACCCAGGCATACCAGTATTCATTTGCCGGAGATTTGAACTCGGCAAATGCTACTTTCGAATCTGCTGAAAGTGCATTAGAAGATAGCATTATCTCCATGTTAAGGTTAGGCCAGCATTTGATGTCTGTTTCCCAAAATCAATCTATTATACGTGAAGACGATACGAGAGATATACCAAAAACATTTGGAGAATCTCTATCAAACCTAAATGTTTCAGCAAGTCAAATTCAGTCGCAGATGTCTTGGCCTCAGCATCAATAAGAAACGGTACACATCTTCGTCATGAACATTAATCTTTTTACGAATGGAAATGAAATCAATTCCTTTGTAATTTTCATCCGATTAACTAGGTTTGTTTTTAATTAACTATCTGATGATAAATAACAATATACCCATGGCCTAGATTGCTTTTTTTAATTTCAATCCTATAGCTTTTAGTCCCCATTTTGTCCTTTTACTTTAATATTTATAATAGTGAACAATTCTTGATTGACGTAAAGACAACCTAATTTCAAATATATTATAATTTTATTAGTTTCTTAGTTATGAACAATCCTAACCTACATTTGTATATAATATTAGGAATGATGCCACTCTTATTTGGCGTTAATATCGTTCCTATGCAATCATTTGCTATAAGCAATGATTATTTAGACTCAAGTGAAACAACCTGTGGTCATAGTGATCTTTACTGTTTTAGTTCTGCTAATTCAGTGTCCCGTGTTGTGAATGATAATTCAGATTCGACTTCTCAATCAACTTCTCAAAGCAGCACTTCTGAATTGACACCTACTCCAGAAAGCTCTCAAATTAATAATGAAAAAGAGGAATTAAAAACCGAGACCAATACTCAAAAAGATGATCCCGTCAATAGCAAGACACCAAATATTACCTTAAACATGTTCAACTACAAGTATCTCAGGACAGGAGACGTAACAAGTAATGGAGGTGATGGAACTGCCAATGGTGGTGATGGAACTAGTGCTGCAGAAGGTGGCTCAATCCCAGCTGGTATTGCTCCATCAAATGAAAATAATCCAATTAGTGCCGGTACCGCGGGTGGTGCTGATAGTGGGAATGGCGCTGGCGGAACAGGTGGTGACGGATCAGGAGGTAATGGTGGCGAAGGACAAAGCGGTGACGCAATTGGCTAACTCGTCATAATTTATTTTTGATCATTTAGATAAGAACATTCTGTCCTAATAGAATTATGTAAATATTTTTAATCGGCTAATTCTAGGAGATGAATTGTTAATCTTATTCATAAAGCTTTAATTTAAGATTCGGCTTTAAAAATAGGTATTGAATAGGATAGATGATGACAAAATAATAGATCTCTTGCGTAATTAGAAGGGATTTACCATATTGGCTATCCGTGATTATCCTCTGGTTCTAAACAGGATTCATTATTCTATAGTTTACCAGTCCTGATACTATATCTGATATCCTGTCGTACTTTCTTAGCCTGTTTCTCAAGATATCATTCATTTTCCTGTACTTTTTTATTCCGCAAATGGTATGTTCTAATACTATCCTTTTTGCAGAATGATTCCTGTTGTACTCTTTTTCCTCTGCAGTTAGCTCGCAGCCTTTCTCCTTTTTGATAGGTAGAGATGATCTCTGTTGCGGATAGTCTTTTTCTACCCCCTAAAAAGCTAAGATTGTACATGCCCATTACATCCTTTGGTATATCAGGATGGTTTTTCTTGTAGATCCTGTAGTCATGCTTTCTACCTCCTGTCTGTTTGTGCTTGAAATTGTAGATTAGATCTCTTGCGTAATTAGCCAAAACAGCTTTATTTCCATCTATCCTAGGTAAATGTGTCCTTTCCTCTTGTTATCCTATGATAGGTTATCCAGAAAACCATTGCTGTTCAAATCATTTACAGGTCTATCGGTAAAAC
>JBGTFK010000129.1:0-2030 GCA_041747305.1 Candidatus Nitrosocosmicus sp. | reverse complement strand
TCTTCCACTATATCCTCCAGCCACACTAGCAAGTATTGTCTGATCAGTTGCACATAGGTTAATTCCAAATTCTTTTGACGTTCTGATGTTTTCGACTGTGGCCTTTGTAGGTCCTAAAGAAACCGCTATAAGCCCTGGTCTATAAGAAAGATGTGTGTCCATTCACAAGCCATAATATCAGGACCATGAGGACCATTCGATGTTATCAAGCCTATTGATGTAGCGAATTTATTTGAACAGGGATCACCCCAAGGTAAATCCATAACATGGCATTACAAAGTAGATTTAATAAAGCCTAATCAGCATTGGGCTCATTGTTTCGACCCGCGGACCCACACAATAATGGTCAAATACTAGTTCTAATTATGGTGGACACAGAAAGGTTAACTTCAGGTCAAAAATATTTCTCGAAGGCATTGATATATCATTAAGTCAAATTACTGTCATAGAATTCCAATCGGCTTATGGATAAAATCCAATTTTTATACCAAATTTGTATTACTTACCTTTCAGTTAATTCCTGTGCCTCTAAAACGAATATTACCATTAAACTAAGATTTCGTCGTTTCAAGCAAAAAAATTGAATAAATTGACTTTATTTAACTGCGCAGTTTTCAGTATTGTTATTTCAATTAATTGTCGTTGTTGTCGTTGCTAGCGGTAATGTAAATTGGTGCAAAACAGTCTCTTATCTGCTGTTCAGTAGCGAATCCTGTAGTTCCAGCTTCTTCCTCTACACAGTTCTCAAAATCAACAAAATTCTGTCTATCGGAGTTGTTGTCTCCCACGTCATTATTTGTTTGGCCCACAGTATTTGTTTGGCCCACAGTATTTGTTTGGCCCACAGTATTTGTTTGAGCAAAAGAGGCGTTTAATGCATTACTTGAGGAAAGTAGCATTGCAGCAAAACGAATGAAATGTCAATAACCATCATTTTCTTAGGAGTCGGTTGTAAAATCCATCGTATAATAAACTATAAAAGGATAACAAAATGAAATGAGCATTGTTATACCAAATATCTTTTCAAGTAAATAGTCAAACATTCAATGGTGATGGAAGGGTCATTGAAGAAGGCGAGACTGGATTAATTCCAAAAGTCTCAGACTTGATGAAAAATGGTTAAATTATACTCATAATAAAAAATATCCATGTCCGCCCAAAGCATTGAAAAATTTAGTAATATTGATAATTGATTTGAACGGTTTTGTGAATTATGTTCAGTATCATCGAATGTAAAATAATTAAATTCACAATACAAGTTAAATGAACTCAGAATTAACCATAATAAAAAAATGGAGGTTACTTGGACTTGGCTAGAGATGAGGGAAAGTTACCTTGTAATTGAAGTTTTGGTTTTGGTTGATTTACTGGTTCATTTTCCAATACCATATTGCCATCCAACACTGAACCTAGGTTTCGGCCATTTTTGCCTTCTAATGCGTTAGGTACTTCTTTACAATTGGATTTTTGACCTGTTTCAAGATTTACGTCACACTCTGTGCATTTAATGTTGTCACTTGGGCCATCGCAACATGTCTCTTTATTTGTGCCATTATCATACGAGCAATCAAGAAAACCGTATCCGCTATTATCTACTGCCATTACTCCATTTAAGGCGGAAGTATTTGTCAGAAATAGAGCCAGAACGGCCATCATACCTGTTGCCAGAAATATGTTTTTCGGATTTATTTTGTTGAATTTATTCATAGTTTAACTTCCTACATTAAATATTAAAGTATTGCCAATTATTTGCAATATTCTTGGATTCTTATTCTCTTAGAATTATAGATTTGGGAAACAGAAACAAAATGAATTATTTTCATATATACAGTTAAATAAATTATAATCTTTGTTAAATTCATTGAACCCCTTTACCTACCTTATTCAAACCCCCTTGCACCCAAACTAAATTTCGCTCTATCTACAGATGTGTTTTGATGAAATACTTCCTTCATAGTTTTAACTACATAGTTTTGACTAATTCGCAGCAGATGATTGTCTTCTCTAGTCATTATGAACCACCTATCTTC
>JBGTFK010000128.1:0-15434 GCA_041747305.1 Candidatus Nitrosocosmicus sp. | reverse complement strand
TAACAAGCTTACACAACAAACAGTGGATAACACTGTTACCTCAAACAATAACGACATCAAAAATGATCAATTAAACGTCCAAAATGAAGATAAAGAAGAAGTACTGGAGTATGATATACAAAAGCTAACCCAAGAATCGGAACAAAATATAAATTATAATCAAGAGATTCAACAAGACCAAGAACAACAAGAAGTAGGATCAGAGGAAGGAGGAGCGGAAGGTTCTCCCAACGAAGTAACAAACTATGTAGAAGCTTCAGTAGAAAATAATGTAGAAAATAACGAACCCAGCCACATGATGGCTACAAATACTTAAGGAGTACAAAACAACATAGAGTAGTTGAAACATATTAACATTTAATTAAAAGTTAATTATTTTAGATCATTCCTTCATTTTTTGTTTATTATTTGTTTGATTGCACTTGTAAAATTTATCAAAAATCATAAACTACAAGAGTTTATAATATTTGGAAAGTTGATTTACTTTTGTGTAGTTGAACTTAAGAGTTCTCCAATTTCATTGTGCATTTTAAGAAAGTTTAAGCCTTTTTCTGTGGTTTTGTAGGTTTGAGAACCTTCGACATATTCGATTAGAGTATTTTCAATTAATACTGATAAATATTCACGTAACTGTGCATAACTTAAAAATGCCTTGTACATAATTTTTGTTTTGGTTGCTCCGCCGTTGGCTGCATCCAGGATCATGGCCACTATTTCAGTTCTACTTCTATATTTCACACTTTATTTTCGTTCTCTTTATTTATTTTAGTTTATTGCAACAATCAAATATAACATTCCCATATAAGTTTATTATGTAATTTGAAATTGGGTTTATCGCTGAAGGAAAAATCTTTTTAATGAAAAAATTTGTGTTGATTAGTGTGGTTTTGAATGGTTTTTGATAGAGAATCAGATAGTACAATTATGGAATATTATAATTATATATTGATAATACACTATAATAAATAATGAAAGCATTTAAGTAAAGAAAAATCTTTTCTTTTTCATGATTGATCCTCAATATCGCAAGGATGGACATCAAGAAATCATTTCTCTAGAGGGAAATAAAATAAAAGAATTAAAGAGAATATCCCAAAAAGATCCAAAACAATTTTGGTCAAATTGTGCAAAAAACTTGACATGGTTTAGGGAATGGGAGCAAGTATTGGACTGGAACCCCCCTTTTGGTAGATGGTTCTTGGGAGGTAAACTAAATGCCGCCTATAATTGTCTTGACAGACATCTAACAAGTGAAAAGAAGAATCAGGCAGCGATTATTTGGGAAGGGGAAGATGGAACATCTGTTACTATTACATATAATCAATTGTTTTATAGAGTGAATCGACTAGCCAATGCCCTTAAAAAGATAGGTATAAAAAAAGGAGATAGGATCACGATTTATTTACCAATGATACCCGAATTAGTCATATCAATGCTTGCTTGTGCTAGAATAGGAGCAATTCACTCTGTTATTTTTTCAGGATTTAGTTCTCAATCAATCATTGACAGAGTGAATGATGCTGAATCTAGGATAATAATTACAGCAGATGGAGGATACAGAAGGGGGAAAATAATACCATTGAAGAAAATAGTTGACGAAGCTGTAAAACAAACCCCAACTGTTGAAAAAGTGATAGTTATTAAAAGAACGTATGAAACAATAGACATCAATGAAAAAGACATGTGGTTAGCAGATTTAGTAAATAAAGAATCCAACTATTGTATGTCAGAATGGATGGAAAGTAACGATCCTTTGTTTATATTATATACATCAGGGACCACGGGTAAACCGAAAGGTGTTGTGCATGGAAGCGGAGGATACTTGACTCATTTGTTTAACTCAGCAAAATGGGTCTTCAATTTTGCCCCAACGGATGTATTTTTCTGTACAGCAGATATAGGCTGGGTAACGGGGCATAGCTACGTAGTATATGCGCCATTGATGCATGGAGTAACTGAAATTATTTACGAGGGTGCACCAGATTACCCTGACCAAGGTCAATATTGGAAAATAATTGAAAAACACGGGGCAACCATTCTATATACTACGCCCACAGCCTTGAGATCTTATATGAGATATGGAAATGATATACCCAATTCGTATGATTTATCAAGTTTGCGATTATTGGGCAGCGTAGGAGAACCAATAAATCCAGAGGTTTGGATATGGTATTTCAATACAATTGGAAAAAATAATTGTCCTATCATAGATACCTGGTGGCAAACTGAGACTGGTGGTATTATGATAAGCATGTGCACTGGAATCGAGAATATTCAAATGAAACCTGGTTCTGGAACATTTTCATTACCAGGTATAGAATTAGAAATAGTAGATGACAAGGGTAAAAAAGTAGAAGTCGGTAAAAAAGGGTATTTAACTGTAAAAGAACCCTGGCCCGGAATGCTCCTTTCATTGTGGAACAATAACGAAAGATATGGAAAAACGTACTGGGAAAAGGCATATAATAGTTACTTTACAGGTGATTTTGCATATGTAGATAATGATGGATATTATTGGATACTAGGAAGGGCAGATGATATATTGAAAGTTTCCGGTCACAGACTAGGAACGATAGAACTTGAGAGTGCTTTTATATCTCATCCTTCAATAGCTGAGGCAGCGGTCACTAGTAGAAAGGATGAAATCAAAGGTGAAACAATCATCGCATTTCTGGTACTAAGAAAAGGAGTGGAATCATCTTCTCACTTAGATATGGAGGTAAATGAGCATATTAAAAATACAATAGGGCCAATTGCATCTGCTGAAAAGATTTATTTTGTGAATAAGTTACCAAAGACACGCAGTGGTAAAATAATGAGAAGACTTTTAAAATCTATTGTAAATAACGAGACTATTGGAGATATCAGTACCCTTGAGGATGAGGCATCCATTGAAGAGATAACTCACGAACTACAAGAAATAAACAAGCATTTATGAAAATAATACATGTGGCTATTCTTGATTCTCTGATTAACCCACTTCTTACTCTATTTGTTGCCAGTTTAAAACAATCCTGCCTTTTACTTTTTTTGTATTGGAACTTTGGAGTTAGTGATACTGATTTTAATAAAAGTAAGATGTAGTTAAAGAGAAAAATAGAGTTCAAACTGAAATTATTTCTAATTTTGAACTTTCTGTTATGTTGTTGTGTTGGATGAATCCCGACGAACTAGCCAACACAAATTCTGCCGGCTTGGTATTCTTAAATGTACATTTGGATGAATCAAGTACATTATCACAGGGCTGGGCTTCTTTTTTAAGATAGACTAAATCGCCATTTTGATCAAACCACATTAAATCTAATGGATATTTTACATTCAACAACCACATTGAATATAAATCAGGTTTATCATATATCAATAGTAACCCGGAATCCAAATTTGGTTTGTCGTTCCTAAATGTTAACCATCGTTGTCTATCAAAATCCGAATCAGCAATTTCGACGGTCAAAAGTTTTTCGTCTATTTTTATAGTTCCTTTTGAAAAATTGATGTTTGTATTCTTAATATCTGATGGAATAAAGATAATCCCTAAAATCCCTATTACAAAGGCTGAAATAATCACGGGAATAAGGAGAGTTATTTTTTTTACCATCGTTTAATTATTAAAAAATAGGGATATTTTAATAATAACTATACGTGAAAAATAAACTGGTATAATTATCTAAAGATAAGAGCAATAAAATTGAAGATGAGTTTAGCAAAAATATCTAAAATTAGCCCTGAGATTCTCCACAGGCGGGGCATAATTTAATATTTTTAGACATTTTTGAACCACATTCAATGCAACATCTAAATTCGTTCTTGCTCATTCAACATTATACAAAGTTAATTGTAATATATTTTATTTACGTTAAAAACTGAAATAATATAGGTATGGAATAAATTTAGAACTCCAAGTAAGTTTGTCGTTTGTTCTGATCTATAACCATTACTGATAAATCGCTAAAATCTTTATTTTCTAGTAAACTCATTTTTCCAGTAAAAGTTGTTTCCTTTTCGTCATTTGTCAAATTTTCAAATACCCAAACGTCAATTTTTGAAGTGTCTAGTCCTTTTTCTTTGATAAATAATGAAATTTCAGAGGGCATAAAGTTTCTTGAAGGGTCCGACGGCCACGGTCTTGGCACTAATATTACGCTTCTCTTATCAACGATTGATTTAATCAGTTCTATTTTTTTTTCTTCAATATCACCAGTGACATGAAAAGTCATGATGTTAGATTTATCCAATGGAACTCTAGACTTTGCAGCTGCTATTTGTATAGAACTGATGCCAGGGATTATGCAGACATTTTCATCACCGAACAGGTATAAAAGCCGGTCCACAACTTCTGATTCTGAGAAATTTACATCTCCTGTAAATGGAACAGTGCATATATCATTTTCTTTCATTAAATTATTATATACATTCAAATAAATCTCCTCTTGATTTTTCATGGTTATTTCAAATACTTGATTAAATGATCTATCAAGCAAGTGGTCTATCGTATTTAGAGTATATTTATATCCTATAATAAAACGAGATTGTTTGATAATTTCTCTTGAAACATCCGTCAGATATTTTTTTGATCCTGGACCAACGCCTATAACATACAATTTTTTTGTCAATTAGGCCTTTTAGTAATTCTATTCGATATTTAAGTACTAATTATTAGAGAAAACTACATTAGAATACTAATACAATGAATGTAAATTTTATCAGCTTTGTAATGATTACTAAATTCTATAATTAGAGAAAAAATAAAAATTGGTGGAGAGTTAGCCCTCTTCCCAGCCTTTCGTAAAGACGGCGTTTTTCTTTAATGGAATTGGTTGTCCTGGTGTATAATCCATTGGTCTCATCCAGAAAATTGCTTTTGTTGGACAAACGCCAATACAAGCACCATCAGAGATACACCTTTCTGGATAAAAGACAAATGCTTTACCTCTTTTCCAACCTTCCACAGGTTTTACTCTTAATACATCCGGACCAAGAGCTGTACAAATTTCTACACATAAAGCGCACCCAATACAATGCTGTTCACTAATATCTGGAAGTATTGCTACTGGCATCTAATAATTCACTGTACGTAAATCTTCATTAAAACTATTTAAACACTATGGCATTTTATAACATTGATATAAAATAATCAAAAAGCCATACACGAATGACAGATGATTATAATCTTTTTGGAATATTTTCAATCATCATCCATTCTATTATTGCCCCGACAAAAAGCATTCCAGAAACTAATGCTACTTCCATTAGCAGGTAAAATAAAGATTTTTTTGTAAATTTCTTCCTTAGTAGTTCAAAAAATAAAATACAACCTCGAGAAATTGCTAGTCCATATGAGGCTAGCTCTAGGATTCCAAATGGCGTCAGGAAAATGACCAAGGGATTAGAATACGTAACATCTGATAGGTTCATTATTGAATTAAACACTAAACCCGTAGAAAATCCAGAAATAGTTCCCATTACAAGGCCTATGACTGGAATAAACATCACTAATGCTATTTTTATGTTATTTAAGAATATACCAAATTCATCTATATCACTTATCTGATCGATAAAGTTTTTTGATAACTCCTTAGAAAATGATTCATCCATTTTAAAGGAAAATCCAAGATAAAAAATACTCAAGAAAAATAACATGGCTATAAAGAAAAACACCAGTCTCTTTTTAAATGTAATAAGCATAACCAATTATAATACTTTTTTTATCAATTATAATACTTTATTATTTATATAAAAAGATTTAAAGAATATCATCAACTAGTTAATTTGATTATTGACCGATAATTCCAATCTCTTAAAAATAATTTCCTTTATAACTAGCAAAGGATTCCAGATTCATCCCGATGCATTAGTGTTAATTGAGAATCTACAGGTAGATGCATATCAAATGGTTGAAGAGATTCTTATGATCAAAAAAGAGAGAGACGAGTCTAAGGTTATTTTATCCGACGACATAAAGAATATTTTAAAGTTTTCAACAAATAGTTCACTGATTGTAAATGATAATGCTAATAATGGTACTACTATCGTAAACAGGCTAGATCATTCTGATATCATTGATACTAAAAAAGATAATGAAGAGACCATTTTAGAATTAGTAACTCATGATTCTGATGATTTTGAGAATAACTATTATGTCAACAACATAATTTATGATTCCAATAATAGTATTAATAGCGGTGAAGGAGTTGAAGGATATACATCATTGTTTAGAAGCCGATTTGATAAATCCTTAAGAATTTTATCCAATAGACCAGACAGTAAAAGAATAAAAAAAATAGCGTTCATTAAACAATTTCTTAACCAATCAAGAAATAATCCAAAGTCACAGTCTAAGGAGAATTTGGAAGAATCTTTATTCATAGCAGGATTAATTATGGAAAAGAAAATCAAAAAGAATAGTTATAATTTAACTATTGATGACCAGAGTGGATTATTAGAGGCGTTTGCATACGATGAAGATTTAAAAAAGCAGATTTCGTCACTAATTTTGGATCAAATGGTAATGATAGAACTGGAGAATAATTCAAAAAGAAAGAACCATATAATAAAAAAAATATTCTCACTAGATGTACCAGACAGAATTCCAAATAGATCTCATTCTGAGGTATATAGTGTGTTAATATCTGATTTGCACATAGGCAGTAAATTCTTCATGGAAGAGGAATTTCAAATGTTTTTGAAGTGGTTAAATGGAAAAGAAGAGAATAAAGATATTGTTTCTAAAATAAAGTATATTTGTATTTGTGGGGATCTAATTGATGGAATAGGGATATTTCCACATCAAGACAGAGAATTATTTGAAAGGGATTCATTTTCCCAGATGGAGCATGCTACAAATTTGTTGGCGAAAATTCCTAAACATATCAAGGTTTTTATGATTCCAGGAAATCACGACCTGGGAAGACGAGCATTGCCTCAACCAGCAATACCAAGAAAATATGCTGATAAGATTTACTCATTGAGTAATATCACTATGCTAGGAAATCCCTGCATGATCAATATGGACGGAGTAAAAACATTAATGTTTCATGGTCAAAGCTTGGATGATACGATTGCTACAATTCCTGGTCTAAGTTATTCTAAACCAGCAGAGGCGATGAAAATTTTACTTAAATCAAGACATCTTTCACCTATATACGGTCAAAGAACACCTATTGCTCCAGAATTAGAGGATATGATGGTTATTGAAGACGTTCCGGATATTTTTCATTCCGGTCATGTACACGTAATTGATGTGGATAGCTATAAGGGAACTTTGGTAGTGAATTCTGGCGCGTGGCAAACCCAAACACCCTTTCAGCGCGCTATGGGAATTACTCCTACCCCTGGCATAGCAATTGTAGTTAATTTGGCCACTTTAAAACCATATCAAATAAATTTTGCAAACTAATAAACCAAAAATTACAATGATTTTATAAATAATCAAGTAATGTAGGTTGTTCTTTCTTTGATTGAAAAACAAAATTTCGCTCCACAATAAGTGATTCAACTCTACTCCTTAGATAACTAGTGACTTTAAAGCTGTTACTCAAGTTTTCTGCTAAAAGAACATATTTTTCTACTGAACCTCGAGTAACCGTCTGTAGCAAAGTATTATTACAAGTAAGACATTTACCATACAAAGGAATTCGCCTATACTTATCACCGCACTTATTGCACCTAAACGACTGTGAACAATAAGAACGCATATTACCCATTATATCAGGAATAATATGTGTCGTCAAGACCATAGAGATTACTTCGTTCGTGTCTACAGAATTAATAAGATTTGCTGTTGATATTTGCATTTCTAATTTTTCGCCCATTGTATTTAATGTAGAATAAGCACTTCGATTTATGTCGGATATTAAAGTGCTACTAGTATGAGTAAACCCATAATCATAAAATTGTTTATCACTCCCTATTCGATTTTTTAGTATTTCAATCGTATCAGAAACATCAGCTGCTTTAACCCCTAACCAAGTATTTTTATAAAAGTCTAGTGGATATTTTTCCACAATGTCAACATTATGAGCTTGTCGTTGAACCTCATGAGGTAATACAATAGGTTGTATTAGTAATGGAGCATCCATCAGTCCGCCTATTTTATCGGGTAAGAAAGAATATGAAAAGTTTAAGAATGCATCAAATAGTAGGATAATCGAATCGGCATCACCATCACAATCTCTTCTTTTTGCGGAATGCCATATTGGAGAACCCAAACAAACTTGTGATTCTGTAAAACCTATTATACGCCCAATTATACCGACTGAAGTATGAGGAGCTAATCCCACTATTAAATGTCCAATCAGATCATTTTCGGTATAGGCATTATAAATCGGTGGTAAATCATATAAGGTAACTAATTCTTCATCTATGAATTTAGCTGTTTTTAAGAGATATTTTGCAGAATCTAATGGAATTATAACATCTTGAATCAGCAATTCTACGATTTGTCTATCAGAATTAAGTTCATGCTGTCGATAATCAAATTTGTACCCTAATTCTCTTAATTTTGAAATGGGTGTATCGATAAAACATGGCATGAAATGAGTAAGAGGTTCATTCGTTGCGTCAAATCTTATGGTACCGTCCTTAAACACAGATAAACCATATTTTTTTCTAAGAATGCCCTTCTCAATTTGTTCCGCTTCCTTGTCTTTCCCCATTAATGCTTTTACTCCTTTTAAAGGAGAAGTTACCCTAAAGCTCAACCTTGTTTCGGCTTTTTCTATCAAGGTCTTTAAAGGAAATTTTATAGGAGAAAATGTTTTATATTCGTTACCACATTTTAAACATTTGTTCCTTTTTTTTATATTATCAATAGGATCGAACGATAAAACTAGAGATTCAACTTTACAAACATTGCAAATAAATTTGATAGGAGTCGCTTGATTGCAATAGTTGCAGTTGGTACCTAAGGATGGAATATTACAATTATAACAATATCGATTTGATTTTTCCGAATAAAAAGAATCTGCGTTGGAAGCCTTTAGGAGGTCTCTCATGGGACCCCCTTTGTTACCTACGGGAAACAAAACATGAATTGGGGGTTTCATCTTACGCTCCGAGGCTTTTTCAGGTCTACCAACTCTCACAGATATGGAAGAAGAAAATTTTGAACGTATTTTAATGGATGAAATGGAATTTATTAGTTTGATGACATTTGCTTTACCTTCGCCCTTCTCCGACTGTAAACTTTCAACAATTTCACCTATATCTCTGATAAATCCGTCCTTTGATACATAATTAGAAAATGTTGAAAAATGGATTTTATCGTGAGTTTCATATAACAATGAGAGTATCGATTGAAATTCGGGAATACATAAACACACTAACGCAAAAATTTGAGACCCATCTAACAATACTATAGTATTACTAGATGTATCTAGACGATGGAACACGCCTAGTTTTTCTAGAATACTTTTTAGTTTATGATCATATGATAGGCCAATTTCCTCGGTAGTTGATTCAATCTCTTCGTTTCTGTCAAATAGAGAAATAAAAGATATCAAGACATTTCTAATTATTAAAAAATCTTTTATTGATATAGCTTCCCAGTAGAAGGAATATTTAGGATGCAATGGAATGTCGAATTTGATCGATATTTTCAATGCCTCTCTAAATAGTGGTATTGTTGAAGGATTAGAACTCAATTTAACCAACTTATCATATTCATCAGCAAAGTCATTTTTGACTTCGTTGATGTGACTCAATTTTTCAAATAATTCCTGGGTCCATATTTCTTCAACATAACTTGCAGGTAATAGTTGTGCATTATTCTCAAGAAAATCTCCGTAACTAATCAGAATATCTCCTAAGTATAATATTTTGACTACTCGTGATCTTAAATTTAGGGCTTGCTCTACGGTATTGATCTGCAAGACCGTTCCGTCATCTAATTTTACTATTGGTGGTTCAATGGTGTCTACAAGGGCAATTGTCGAAGCTTTTCCGGGGACATCCATTTTAATTTGCGTTCCAACTACTATGGCAGAATTTAATAGTACAGGAATCGTATTGTGAACTCCTATCGTGGCGAATCCAGTATTAAAACACCTTCCGTATCGTAACCTGAATCCACCAATTTTCTTACTCATAGATAACACGGGTCTTCCTGTAATTACTTCAGACATTCTATGACTCACAGTATCATCATCGCCCGTTTGGATTGCACCATTCATATTTGCAAGCCAGTCCCAACCTTCTAACTCGAGTGTTTCGACCAATTTTGTGAGTTTTCTACATCTACCTATCAAACCATCGTTCATAACCCTGAGTGCTCCTCCTCTAACTCTATCCGTTTTTATCCTCTTCATCTCCCGATGAATTACTAATTCAACTGGGTCTGTATCTACTCCATCGATCTCAACAGGCAAATTAGAGATGCAGAAATCGACATCTTTATCTAAGACTTTAAATTGAAAGTTTCCTACTTCCCTCTCATACAATCTTAATTCTTCTATAAACCTGCCAGTTTCATCATCAAACGAATTTGTTTGATACTTGGCAAGTCCAGACACCCTCCTTACATGATCAGCTATAAGCATAGTTAGTGCTGCTTCAGTCCCTCCAGCAGATCTTATTGGGCCAGCGAAAGAAATGGAAAGGTATTGTGAACCATCTTTATTATTTTTCAATTGCACGTCAGATATACCCTGTAATGGAGCGACAGTGACTCCTTCCGTCACCACAGCCAAACTTACCCTAACCGCATTTTCTAATCTTGTCCTAAGATCTCCAGATCCATATTCCCCCTTTGCAATTTCCTCGGCTATTTTAAGAGCCGCTTTCTCTTTTGTGGTATAATTTAGTAATGTCCTTAATCTGTCTGATATATCTATATCATGCATTTTTGCAACTCTGTCAGATAAGTCGTAGGCAATTTTTGGTTCAACATAAGTCGTAACATCCAAACCTTTTTTTCTTGCTTTTTCGGCTACCAAATGAAGCTTATTTACCTGTTCCAGTAGACTAATTTGATACTCCAAATAGTAATTTGGTATTGAAATGTTTTTTAATCTTACTTTCGCCTCATCAATCAAATTCATAATTATTCAATCGCACTAATTCAGGAACGAATGGCCATAACAATGTCGTTAAATTTTTTTTCCCAATCTGGATCCTGCTCTAATAATGTTCCTACAACTAAGATATCTGCCCCGGCCTCCGCTAATTCTTTAGCAATTGAGGAATTCTTAATGCCCCCTCCAACAATTAATAAGCCATCATAATACTTTCTAACATTTGATATCATTTCCGCAGATACATTCTTTTTTGCACCGGATCCAGCCTCTAGGTAAACGAACCTCATACCTAAATACTGCGCAGCCAACGAATACATAACAGCGATATTAGATTTTTCAAAAGGTATACCCTTTGCTCTTCCAATAAACCACGCTGTAGTATTATCACCAATTATTATATACCCTGTTGGCAATGGTTCAATATTGTACTTTTTTACCAGCAATGCACCTAATGCTTGAGCTCCAGAAATAAAATATGGATCCTCGGAATTTAGTAATGAGGTAAATAAAATTGCGTCGGCATTTGGAGATACACCTGTAACGTTTCCGGGAAATAAAATAACAGGAATAGATATTATAGACTTTATAGATATTACTAATTTGTCTAAATCCAGTTGATCTATGGCTGATGAACCTCCTACCAAAATGGCTGAGGCACCAAGTGATTCAACTTTTTTCGCAACACCAGTAATGTCTTTAAAATTCTCCGAATCTAATAAAGCAAAACATATTTTTTTATGCTTTTTCAATTCATCATTAATATAGTTCTCTACCCGACTCAATATAATACTACACGTATATTAATTGAATTAAATTTAATGATTGTGTTAAGTATTTATTTAAAGGGTATAATTAGCTATACAATATTGTATAGCTAATGGAAAACAAAGAAGATATAAATAATTTATTTTTATCTAAATTAATTGAAAAATCTCTATTTACTAATAAACAAATACAAATAATTTATAATTTCAAGAATAAAGAGAAAAGGCCCAAGGAAATAAGTTCAGGCGCATATTACAGAGAAGTCAAGCAATCAAAGACAAAATTGCGGAAATTGTTCTATTCCATCCTACTACTAAATCTAATAAATGTAATGAATGATGATCAAATTACCGCCTTAAACTCTATGTTAAATAAGCTTAGACTGCTTGAAGATAATCGCACTAAATATCACGATAGAGAAATAAATAGTGTGATAAATGTAATAGAAGATTTGATTAATAGAATAATCTATATGTGATATATCACTGAATTTATAATATTAAATGTCAAATTATCACATACAATAAAGTTATATCACACTGTATTGCATAAATATATGTGAGCATAGATATGGCATCACTAATATTAAATTATACTTTAATTCCATTTGTTTCAGCTATAGCATTATCATTTCTGGCATTAGAAATTTACAATAAGTTAAAAAACAAGAACTTTAAGAAATACAACATTGAAACAAAAATCTCTCAGCTTGAAATACAAATAAAGGATCAAATTAATAAAACTAATCTCATTTCTGAACAATTTAGAGTCCTATATGACAGAACTAACAAGACCAACGAAAAATTAACTGATATTCAAGGTTTAATAAAACTATTGGATGAAAATATAATCATTAACAACAACAAGCTCAAGTCACAGAATTCTGTAATACCACCAGTCCAAAACTACATAAGCAATCCAAGTATTGAGACATCACTACCTAGTCACGACAGAATATCACAAGACTCGGCCAAGTCAGTGGTTCAGGATGATGACCGTCAGAATAGTACAATAGAATACATTCTAAAAAAATTAGAGGATAAATCTCTGACTACTAGAGATGTTCAAAGAGTAATTGGTAGGACTAGAGAACACACTTCCAGATTAATGAAAAAATTATTTGAAGAGAAATTGGTTGATAGAGATATGAGCACAAAGCCCTTCAGGTATGCCATCACAATCGAAGGTCGTAAACTGTTGTCAAAGCATTTTGCTTCAAAAAGTCATTCTCAGTCTGATCTTCCGAATACTGTGAATCAATTAAATGACTTGATTGAGGAGTAGTCGGTGTCGGTGTCCCAGCTGACGAAATAATATCTTTTTGAATTCTAATTAACTTATAAATCCATTCTTTACCTCTTTTACTTCTTACCAATTTTTGCTTTTCAAAATATCTTGATAAATAAGTGGATATAAGACTAAGTTGTAACTGCTCACCGTATAATTCTTCATAGGATTCGGCGACGTTTGAAGATGTAAAAGAACTATAAGCAAAGTTGTTTTCGATCAAAGACCATATCTTTGATCCAATAGAATTATTAGATGGATTGAGTCCTAAGTCAAACTTTTGTAAACTGTTATTTTGTTCCATGGGAATTGAGATATTGTTATTTAAATCATCCTTTGAGATGTTCAAGGATTCCACTAACTGAAGAACCTTTTGAATTTTGTCTTTTGATAGATTACCTTCTAGAGATAAATTATATTTTCCACCTTCAGCATCCTCTAATTCAATTTTTATTCTCTTTTTTCCAGTGGACAATTTATCCTCTCTGTGAATTTGATAACATATGTTAACTTAACAATATAGAATAAAAATTGATAACTAAGAGATTAGTTTTTGTTAACTAAAATAAGCACGTAATTATTGATGATTATATTTCTTAAGTTAATGTGACTATCTATCTTAAGGGTTTTCTGGTTCCAGTGGAAATAAAGGGGTTAATTCACGTTTATTATCGTTGTGAATGAATTTAAAATTCCTCCAGTGGAAATAAAGGGGTTAATTCACGTTTATTAACTAATGATTTTTAACTGTTAAGATTAATGTTAATTTCGTTTGGTAGCCACAGGCCCCTCTATTTCTTATGCAATGAATATTAATTTTGATAGTAGAATTATATTAATTTATTTAATTATTATGTATAAAATAATTGATTAACCTGTTTAAAATTAAATGTTAATAACAGTTAGCATATTAACATGACATTATCTTTTTATCATTCGAATAGAAAAATAGGGGTGTGTCTGTGTTGATTTATCAATACTATTAACGGAAAGAAATGACGATGGATTCAGATTATTTAGATAATATATTTGATAAGGCTGTTATTGGAGCCAATTTAATTAAAAATAGAAAAACATTAACAATCGATTACGTTCCTGAAAAATTGCCATTTAGAGACGAAGAATCTAAAACAATCGCACAAGTATTATCAGTCGTATTAAAGAATGGCAGACCTTCTAATCTCTTAGTTTTTGGAAAACCTGGAACGGGGAAAACTGCCGTTGTAAAAAATGTTATTAATAGATTAAAAAAAAAATCAATAGAGCATGGAATAGAGATTACCGTTACTATTGTTAACGCAAAGACTTCAAATACTTCATACAAGGTATTATATGATATCGCAGAGGATATAGGAATTAATCGCTTCGACAAGAAATTAAAAGTCCATTTTACTGGTTTGTCTATGGGTGAAGCCACTGATAGGATTCTTGAATATTTAAAAAAAAATAATCTTCATGTAGTATTAATTATAGATGAGATTGATTCCTTGGTTGATAGGAACGGAGATGATGTTTTATATAGCTTTACTAGAGCAAATGAACGTATGTTGGGAGACGGGTTTGTATCTTTGATAGGAATATCTAATAGTCTTACATTTAAAGACAAACTAGACCCAAGAGTTAGAAGCAGTCTAAGTGAGGAAGAGATAATATTTAATCCATACACAATAATTCAATTAAAAGAAATTCTAAATGACCGATCAAAACTTGCATTTAATGAGGGATCTATTGGTCAGGGTGCGATTAACTTATGTGCAGCGGTGGCCGGGAAGGAAAATGGGGACGCTAGAAAGGCAATTGATCTATTAAGGGTAGCGGCTGAAATAGCGGAAAGAGAAAGGGCGGATATGGTTACTGAAAATCATATACGAGAAGCACAAGAAAAGATTGAAAAAGACACTAATTATGAGGTCATTAAAAATTCTACAACACATACAAAATTGATTGTTCTATCTATCATGAAATCTCAAACTGGTATGACTGGAGATGTATATGATATCTATGTTTCATTATGCAAACAGATTGAACATGATTCTCTTACCCAAAGAAGAGTCACTCAAATAATTAGTGAATTAGATCAACTCGGATTAATCACTTCAAACGTCGTTAGCCATGGTAGGTATGGCCGTTCTCAAATAATAAAAATGGCTGTTTCTTCCGAGACTGTATCCAAAGCACTAAGGGATGATAATTTTTTATCCATGTTATTATGATATATTTTTACCAATTTGTTGTGATCGAATGTTCTGATCGAAAGACATGATCGAATGGACAGCTTTTAATAAATACTTGATCAACAATGTTCTATTTGATAATAATGAAATATAGAAGTAGAACAGAAATAACTGTCTTAATACTAGAAGCAGCAAACGG
>JBGTFK010000127.1:0-6691 GCA_041747305.1 Candidatus Nitrosocosmicus sp. | reverse complement strand
ACAAAATCAAGGAACGTTTGATAATAATGAACGTTATGATCCGGCTACTGATACTTGGAGCCAAGAATTACCAATGCCTACTGCTCGTCATGGATTAGGTGTCGCTTCATATGATGATAAAATATATGCAATAGGTGGAGGAGCTGAACGTGGATTCTTTACATCTGGAATAAATGAGATATTTCATTTATCAAACAACACTGATTCGTAAAATGATTTTGCGTAGAGTGACAACGTACGATTATTTTTTGAAAAGTACAAATACCTGATGAAATAGTTCAAATTTTCTTCTATTTTTTGACTAAATGCTTTACATTTAGAATTTTATGATACCTTAATTTTATTAAGATAAGCTATTGATTCGCAAGAATAATTGATAAACAGGATTACCATACTTGATTATTACCACTATCCATAGGATCTAAAAAAAAGAATGAATTTGGTGTCTAATTTTTGTAACACAAAATCCTAAATACTAATTTCGAGTTGCAAATCTAGGGTGATCGGGTTCATCTTCTAGTCCCAAAAAGAAAAACAAATGGTTTAGTCTTAAGAGAGATGGGATCAGAGCATTAATAGACCTCTTGCGTAATTAGAAGGGATTAACCCTATCGGCTATCCGTGATTATCCTCCGGTTCTAAACAGGATTCATTATTCTATAGTTTACCCGTCCTGATACTATATCTGATATTCTATCGTACTTTCTGAGCTTGTTTCTAAAGTCTCATTCATATTATTCTGTACTTTTTTACCCTGCCGATAGCATGTTGTATAGCTATCCTTCTCTTGGAATGTTCTTTGTTGTACTCTTTTTGCTGTACAGTAAGTTCGCACTCCTTTTCTTTTTTAAAAGATAAGGATGATTTTTGTTCTGTAGGATAGTCTTTTTCTACTCCTAAGAATCCAAGGTCAAACATGCTCAATACATCCTTTGGTAATTCAGGGTGATTATCTTTATAGACGTTGTTGTCATGCTTTCTTCCTACCTCTCTGCTTGTGATTTGTTTTGTAGATTATCAGTCCCTTTTGATACAGTATAGATTCTTGACCATGGTGTGTTTCTTTCTCTTGCCTAAATAGTACAGTCTTCTTTTTTTTCCTGTTTTTTTTAGGTCTTGGTATCTCTGTTGTTGTGTACAATCCACAAGAGCAAGAAAGCCCTGGAATATTGTTCTACCTCTTCTTTAGTGAAACCTTTAGGTTACATTATACAGTTTTTGAGGAATTGGCAAACAGCATCTTTTATCAGTCCTTCGATCTTGTATATGTCTCTACATACGTTACTCTGCTGATCCAAACCAAATAGAAATTCCATCAGGGTATAGGTTATGTACAGGCGATAGTACACACCAAAACCATGACAACCCTATCCTTCACAACAAGCCTGAAACGTCTACCTACCGGCACCTATATCTCGTTGTCTTTTTGGGGAAAATAAGCGCTTTATTTCATGTTTTGGATATTGATTCTATTATTTTAAAAAAGTCATCAAACTGTTGTATTGAAAGACCTGCAAATGAAGAACAGCAATGGTTTTTTGGATAATTTGGAGTAGGATAGCAAGGAAAGGACATTTTTACATACGATATACAAAAAAATAAAGCTGTTTGGACATTACGCAAATCTACTACTTTTAACCATACTGTATCACCATGCTCTACTTCCGCAGTGTAGAGGTGTGTGGATGATTATATAAGAAAGATGGCAGTCAGTTTCAAAACTAGCGTCAGTATGTCATTTTATTCCCCCGTGGGTCTATTCATGGTATAAGAAACAGCCTTTATAAGACCTGGTCTAATCGTAAACTACTTCATATATGTATCTTAATGCAGGTTTTAATTAAATACTGTATATATTATCAATCAAACTATCTATAAATTATCAGAAATACCATATACAACTGTCAAGTCTATAGTCCTCTTGCATATTAGTTATAGTGTTTGAAACCGTGAGTAATAAAGTAATAATAACTTAATTAGACTAGAGTCTCGATTTCATGTATATTTTTTCTAATGCTCTAATTATGCAAGAGGTCTAATCTATATGTGTAGTAGTTTTTTCATTATTACTTGTGCCTGGAATGAGTATTTCGTTTACGCTTAAAGCTTGTAATCCTTCATGTTGACCTCCGAAAACAAAAATTCTGTCCTTATATGCTGCAACTGCTAAACCGGATCGATCGACTTGCATATCAGGTTCTATTGACCACTTATTGGTAATTGGATCGTAACTTTCTATATTTCGATTTGATCCGTCTGCCATTTGACCGCCAAACACGTAAATTTTTTCACCTAATGAGTCTGCTGCAAATCCGCTTCTTCTTATGGGCATGGGTTCCATCGATGTCCATTCATCATTTTTAGGATCATACTTCATGTTATCATCCAGATTAGTCAAAGCATCATTTATTTCGTTAGGCACTCCATTACCAAATAATCTACCACC
Source organism: Candidatus Nitrosocosmicus sp. (assembly GCA_041747305.1). Classification (GTDB taxonomy): domain Archaea; phylum Thermoproteota; class Nitrososphaeria; order Nitrososphaerales; family Nitrososphaeraceae; genus Nitrosocosmicus. Next base: position 4,245 of record JBGTFK010000127.1, on the reverse strand, counting down.
TAAAACATAAATATCTCCGTCAACTACGGCAGATGCAGAATGGTGTTTTGGACCATTATGATCTGGCATTGGTTTTTTGGTAATCCACGTATTATTTTCTATATTATAAGCAAAATTAGAAGTCCCGGGATTATGATCAAAATCTAGACCAGAAATTGCATAAATTGTTCCATTCACCACTTCTGCAACGTGGCAGCACCTAGGTTCAGGTAACGGTGTACCTTCTGTCCACTCGTCTTTCACAGGATCGTATATAAGCATTTTATCTGTTGTAATTTTATCCTTTAAGAACCCTCCTATTACATAGATTTTGCCATTATATACAACAGATGGTGCATGATCTAATGCATAAGGTAACGGTGTACCTTCTGTCCACTCGTCTTTCACAGGATCGTATATTTCTACGGTACTTAAAGCTCCCCCGTTTCTGTAATCTGCTCCCCCAATGACGTAGATTTTATCATTTAGCAGGGCTGCAGTAATTTCAGTCCTATTTGAAAGCATGTCTTTACCTATCTGCCATGTAGAATTTTCGGCTGCTTTAATATCCGCCGGGTATATTATAGTAATAGCTAAAATTAGTAGAATTGATGATATTGCTATAATCGCATTAAATGATCCCATGATTGAGGGAGATTTCTTTAGAAATGTCTTATAACTTTTTGTTAGATTATCATAATTGATATGTAGCCGCTTGCTTTGTCTAGTGCAAATTAGTGTGTGTTAAAATCATCTCTCTTCAATTTGATCCATTTGTTAATGCTCCTGGACTAATATTCTTTAGCTCTAGCGTAAGTGGTGACAAGGCTCTAATCGAAGTAATTTGATCATTAAGCCAACCCAAGGTTTGAACGTTGTGCCTCCCTGGTTCAAGGATCATACAGTTACCCGCATAGCTCTCATGTTCACAGATTTCTGCCATATATCCATCGCTCTGATTCGTATCTGTCGAAATTATCAAACTACTTATGGAATCTTGAAATTGTCCACTTAAATTTGGGGTATTTTCGTTAATGACAGTACTATTACCTGTAAAATTCTTGTGAACAAAAACTTCTGCGGTGAAATGACTAGTGTCATTTACAACAGCTGTGTCATTTGCAGTTATAGAATCAAAATTCAAGTTTTCAAAATTAAGGTTGGCAGAGCTATTTGTTGTAGCTTTTACAATGTCTACCGGGGAAATCATAAATCCTGTGATTAATATTACAAACATTAAGAATAGAGTAGTAGGTACAAATTCTTTCTTCATACTAGAAAAATTAGAAAAGAGTAATAAAAACTTGTACTTGATTCTATATTTTGAAATAATAAACTATTTTATATTATTTTGTAGTTTTAGGTATATTTGATTGAACATACTTACATATTGTAGTTACAATATGATGAATATCGTATCCTGGGAAAGAAATATCTTTTATCATGGGTCATAATAAGTATTTGAGAAGGTTCTCTTCTTTATTAATGGAACAATTATTAACAAATATGACAGGCACCAGTCTGCTCGGATTGAGAATGAATCATAGAACAATCCTAAACCATGAATTGTTATTTCCTTTTAAAGTTTAGAGCTGAATTACCTAATATAATTAGATCATGCTATTTTTCATCAATATTAAATTGTTGTAGTAACCTCGGACTATCAACCACAAGATCATGAAATTTATCTATTTCAATCGTCTTAATCGGATCCATCAAGATAATCTGATTATTTGATTTGATATTACTAAGACTGTCTTTTTGCCGTAACATGAGTAAATGATTTTTTATATCTGTAGTAATTTCAGTATTGCAAATTTTACTATTATTAATTACATTCAAGGACTCCTGAAGCATTCCTTGAACATGTTCATTTCCTTTATCTTCATGGAAGTGAGGGTTTCTTGTTTCAACCTGAAATATTTCCACGCCATACTGCCCAACGTCTAGTGATTTATTGGATATAATGCCTCCATATTTTTCTAAAATATTAATTAGTCCATATGGTTCTACTGAATATCCACTAGAGAAATCTAAGTTCTCGGCGAGTGACATTGAAAGTGCGTGTTCTCCAGCGTTTCCGGTAGTAATAATGTCTCTCTCATATCCAGTAATATACGAGATCAAGTCATTTAGGTATTTGTTACTATATTCAGATATTCTTCCCCATTTCGGAAAATATACTTTGTTGTTTGTGATTTTTGGTTTAGAGTACCAGCATATTCTTACATTATACATAGGAGAATTTGACATAGCAAAACCCGATGCAAAAATCTTGATATCCTCATTTACTGCTCCGGGAAAATAATTGTCACTATCTACAAACCCTACATACTCTTTCTTAAGCAATTTAGATAACAAAATTCCAATTATCATTCCTTCTGCTTTGCCTTGACGAACTTGATTATTGTGATCCAAAATTGAAGGGTAATTAATCTTTTGGAAAATTCTACTAAGGTTGGGATCCGTTTGATGTATCGTGATGATCCTTTTGTTTGAAAACAGAGAATACTGCTTAACCATTTCTACTTCCATGGCATATCTATCAACTGGATGTCTTTGGCTATTTGATACTATGATTATTAGTCATTCGTTAGGAATACCGCTTAAAACACCTTCCAAAAGACTCAATTTTTCATCCTTAACTGGAATCACTACTGCCATGGCCTGAAATATATTTGATAATGTGTTTCCGTCAAATGCAATGGTCGAACTGTTAAGTTCCTGCGAAGTAATACCAAAATTATACCCTGAATCTATTTCATATATTTTTTGAAGCGAGTGAATCTTTACAGCTCCTATGGTTTCGGTTTATTTAGGTGGAAAATCTAACCTCATTTATCCTCAGGCGGATGTATATGAATATTTAATAACATGGTATACTCCAGAAGCTGATCCCCCGTTCCTTTAGATTTCACTATTTAAATTTTGCTATGGGGTTGGTCCTTCAAAATGATTAGATTTGCTTTGGACTATTAGACCAATCCTTATCCAAAATAGGGATACGAATTCTGATTTAATGATTGTCACCATATGTAGTTTTCTTTACTTGGTCAACTTTAATATCCTTTACGTTACTTTAACATATCATCCAATATTTATCCATGTGATCTTGGTTATTTAAGATAGTGGTATCAAATACTTGACTGTTCTATAACAAAGATTAAATGACGTCCTCTGGAGCATTGAGTTCTTTGCCTTGTTGGTAAATTCATAATTCGGTGTAAAAAAAATATAACACTACGTATTACCTTGAGTATCCGCCATAAGGAAAATGATTGAATAAAGTGAGACAAATTGTTTATGTTCTTGTAGGTGAAGAATTACTGTTGAATTATTCTATTGATTTCTAAATTCTATAAACTATTTATTGTTGCAAATCATGATGTTATCATATTTGAGGATTGCCGTCAATCTTATATTTATTATGGTCAAAACTATGAACATGAAACTTTTTCTTACACCTATTCTATATTCTGTTTATATCTTGCCAATCTTTTTTTTTGTCGCAGTTTTTTTGGCCTATATATTCAATCCCTCTTTCGCAGCACCGACTCAATCTGGCAAATCTATCTGGATGGAGGGTATGGGTATGCCAAATCCGAGAACCGAGGTAACAGCAACCAATTTAGATGAGGCAGTTTATGTAATAGGCGGTTTTACTTTTGATGGTAAAATTACAGATATTGTAGAAATGTACAATTCAACTGATAATACATGGGCTCAAAATATAAATTCGTTACCTTTACCTCTTCACCATGGTTCTTCAGACATCTACGGGGGTAAAATTTATGTGATCGGAGGATATACAGGGAATTGGATCCCTAGTAACAGCCTTTTCATTTATGATCCAGCTACCAACAATTGGACTTTGGGTAATCCTATGCCTACACCACGAGGTTCTCCAAATGCAAATTTCGTTAATGGAATATTGTACGTAATTGGAGGAGATAGTTACGAACATTCTCATGTAGTTGTAGAAGGGTATGATCCAATTACCAACGAATGGATGACACTATCTTCGATGCCTACAGCTAGGCATCATGCTGCGTCTACCGTGGTTGATGGAAATATTTATGTGGTGGGTGGCAGGCTTACTGGTTCTTTAATAAACGTAGATGTAAATGAGAAATATGATCCTGTTTTAGATCAATGGACTACAGACCTTGAACCCATGCCATCAAAAAGGAGTGGTAATGCAGCCACATCGGTAAACGGGTCAATTTATGTATTGGGAGGCGAACAAAATCAAGGAACGTTTGATAA
>JBGTFK010000126.1:0-6655 GCA_041747305.1 Candidatus Nitrosocosmicus sp. | reverse complement strand
ATTCTAGAACCATAATGCATGATCTAGAGTTTAAGAGATCAAAGTTAAGGATTGTATAGAATTTGTATTATCAAATTTAGTTAATAATTTTGCATATGATTGCATAATAAATTGTAAACTTGAGACCTCTCCGAGTAATATGTTGAGACTAGATTCAACCTTGAACCGTATCCCCACGCGCCCAGACTAATTTTAACAAACCTCAAATCTTCAAAATTAGATAAATTATGAAGCTGGGGTATAATCCTGGCATGAATAGGATAGAATCTACAAAATATATAGCGCATTGCTATAGTATATCGAGTAAAAGGGATTATATCTAATTGTGTTTATCTTACCATTTTTCAAATTAATTACGCGACTCGAGGGTAAATTTTCTTAACACTTGTCTACAAGTCTAACATAGGAAAAGAATTAGGGTTTTATTTTCTAAACCTAAAATTAGAAAAAGAGAATGAGCCTCTATCTACTGGTAACTAAATGTCTCTACTTTTTTATTCTATGTTCATTAAAAGGAAATGGTTAATCCATGACTGAGGACAACGTTCATTTTATTCTAACTCATTTCAGTGACCAAGAATTCTTATATCCACGTTCTATCATGTCTGCAAGAACCAATGGTCAAGTTTACGTTGATTCTGAAGATGAAATGATGAAGTATTTTACAGAAGCTAATTTTGTTGACTGTAGGATTAATGGTTACCCTGCTCATAATGAGTCGGAGAGGAATCAGCTATACCCAAGCTTCATTTTTATTGATTTAGATCTGTCTATATGTTCTACTTGTAAATATCCAATTAGAAAACTAGATTATATTCTTAAACAAACATTAAAGAAAATAAAAGAAGGGATTGATGGTCACCCGTCAGTTTTATGGACTGGTGGAGGATACCATATTTATCAACCAATTAAAATAGTTACTAAGGATGGCGAAAAACAGTCTTTAGAAACTTTTAAAGAATTTGAGGCATTCATTCCCTTCACAAGAAATGACCTTACTACTGAATTTATGCGCTTTGCAGAAAAATATCTTACAGAAGCAAAGGGAGACCCAAAACACAATCCTTCTATTAACTCATGTCTGATCAGAATCCCAGAAACCATTAATTCAAAATATAACGAGAAGGTAAAAATAATGCAAAAATGGGATGGTATTGAAGCAGTTGCGAACCCTTTAGTTTTATCATTCTTGGATTACCTTATAAAACTAAAAATTGAAAATGAAGAGTTGCGGAAGAAAAAACAGAATACTGATTCAATAAGAAATAGCAAGAATATAGCTTGGATTGACAAATTACTTGAAACTCCAATTCCTGATCACAGATACTTTTGTTTATGGCACATATTGATACCTTATCTTGTAAATATCAGAGGCTTGTCAGAACATGAAGTAGTTTCTATGCTAACAGAATGGTTGGATGAGTGTAATCAGCTAAACAAAGTAAAGTGGAGATATCCACAAAGAATCAAAGAGCAGCTAAGGTATGATAAGGGTTACCCACCGATCAGTTTAGAAAATCTAAAAAAAGAGAATTTTGAACTCTATAAGTTGTTGCAAAATTAACTACCACACCTTCTAGAACCTTCATAGCCTTCACTGGTTTCACCTTTTTTGTTTGAGTCGATAGGAAAGATACTTATTGAGAAGATATGGATCCTCAATAAATTAAAAAAATTGAATGAGCCTCACCGTATCGGTGATAGATGTCTCTACTATTTTACTTATTTGGTAACAAAAATGATTGGCAATCAATGAAGACGGTGAAATAGGTGTTAAGTAAAATAAGCACTGAGTAACCATTTTTGATAGATTTAGTTACTTATTACTTTTGATATTTCAATGATAGAAATCACTGGGATCACTCGAAAAATGAGCCATATATCTCATTTTAGCCTTTTATTCTTCTGGATGACTATGCATGGGCCAAATAGTAAAGTTAAGAATTTAAGTGTTGTATACACTTAAGATCATGGCTAAAATATACATTTCTGAAGACGAAACACAAGCTCTTCATAATGTTGAAAGTTTTGTTTTGGATAGATTATTGACCCAACATATTTCAGCAGGTGATTCTTCAATCAACATTGGAGAATTGATAGAATCCGTAGATAGTACAATGTCCCCTTTATTTGATCAAGCTATTGAGGATTTGATTGCTCAAAGCCTGATACATTCTGAAGATGGCGAAAATTATCAAATTACTCCAGATGGGATTAATGAACTAGAAAATAGAAAGAAAGAGGCAATACCACTTTAGATCTAAAAATAATTTTTATATAATCTAAATCAAAAGTTAAGACAATTAAATAGGATATGTCAATAGGAAAATAATATTAAGTAGGATAAAATACTATTCTCACATTCATTTGAACAAACTTGGTTGGAATTAAACTCTTTTCATCATTCACTTTTCTTGATCTTATCATTAGCCGCTTTGATCATTTTCTCTTTCTCTTGATTAAGTTCATCATCCGTTAAATTAATTGCAGAAATAATAGTAGAACCACTCGCATTATCAAAGTCTTCAGTAAAGATGATTGCATGTACAGAAGCCTTTAGCATATTAACTATGGACTCATCATTTGACAATATATTTAAGTCAAATTCTTTTACTGGAATTACTGAGCCAAGATCATCAATATCAAGCAAGGTTACATTTACTTTGTTTTCTGCTTCGTTAATTCTGTTTATTTTAACTAGCATTGATGGTAATATGTCGACATATCTAATACACTTTTTGTTTGTCTAGATATGTCTCAATCATGGACGTAAAAAGCGCAAGTTTGGAGTAATTTTCCTTAACATTTTTGTATCTTAAATGCGGTAAGCTTGTCCTCTTGGATGTTAAGAAAAACTACCCCTGACTGAGTATATGTTTTTTCTCTATAAATGAAGAATTATTATCTAATTACCTTTATCGAATCAAAAGCAGTTGAAAATTGGTAACTTTGTTTATTACAGGAAAACAATTCGAAATATGTAATAACCCTAATTAAACTGATTTTTAGTATTATTAGTCTATCTCTTAACTAAAGGAAATCTTATTTAGAATAATGCTAAACAATTCTTGGATTGGATACTTTTGATGGCATAAAAATAGGTATCGATATTGTGATACCAATTGTAAAAGAAATTTGGGAGAGTTACAATTCCAAATTATCACAAGAATTAGACTTAATTGAATCAAAAGCAAATGAAATAACAATACAAGATAGAACTTATACCCTTTTGTATCATAATATATTTCTCCCTCTAAGAGCAAATATCATTTCATCTATTGAAACCTATTATTTTATACCTATCATTGAATTTGATCCTTTATATGTTCGGGGATCCGATTATTGGGAGGAAGGATACCTGCATCTTAAAAATGATATAGCAATCTTCGATAGTCGATTCTCATGGATAGAAAATAATATCAAAGAGTATAACTATGACCTTGAGAAATTTGAGAGGGAAGAACGAAAGGAATTAGTATCCAATTATTTTGAAGAAAATGGATTTTTTGTAACAGATGAAGTATCGAGAAATCCTTCTAAGAATACTATAATAGTAAGAACCTTGTTAGATAGACTAAAAAATTATTGGAAATCTAAGGAAGATTTCAGATTGCTTTGGGAAAATGAATTGCTTAAAATTAATGGTGTTGAAACAATAGCCTCAATAACCCCGGAAAACAAGACTAAGATAAAAAATTGCATAGAGTACTTAAAAAATTCCGATTTAGTTCTTAGAAAATACTACGATTTAGCTGGCTATTATAACAAAATAAAAGAAGAAGCAGAAGGTTTATCGAAGGAAATTGGAAGTAAAGTAATAATAAAGATAGAGAAAGGTACTTACAAAACAACCTGCAAAAATTGTTTAAACTAATTTATTTTTAATCTATATTCTTGTGGTATCCTCATTTCCTTATTGCTATTCTCAGCTTTTAGATTTCGTTTTGTATTATTCCTGCACTGTCTTACAGTAAATTAATCTCATTTAGTTGGTTGCTCGCGGGTAAATTTTCTTAACACTGTTGAAAGAATATCGCCGACTCAACTAAAATATACACTATAACCCTACCCACCTCAAATGAATTAGAAAAACAGATTGAGTCTCGATGTATCGGTAATTATTATGTAACTGCTTCTTCTCCCTTAGCTCAAATATACAGTCAAGAAAATGATTATGGTCATGACTTAAATTCACTGTTTAATTTAATATGGAATTTAAATAAAATCATGCAATAACTAATCCACTAAAAGATCGACTTATTACTATCTATTGGTAATATTTAAATATAATCGATGTTATAAACATGTTATGAATAAAGGTAACAAAAGTTACAAACAGATTCTGATTGACAATGATAATTATAATGCATTAAAAGAAATGGGTAAAACGGGTGATTCATCTAATTCAGTAATTAGTAAGTTAATCAAGAACATTAGGTTGACAAAGTAAATGTCTGAATTAAAAGACATAATATTTAGGGATTCTGACAAACAATTTAGACTACGAATTAATGGTTTACTTAGAAGCATAGGTGTTTCTCAAGTAGTAGGCACTAAAGAATATTTAGAAATTGAATTTATTGGAGGAGAATGTGGTGTTAGAGTCGTATATCCCAGAAACTTTTCCAACCGGAGCATAATCTAATGTTTGAATATCAATCTAAACTATTATTTAGAAGAATATCTAATTATTATCAATCCAAAAGATTTAAGTAAAATAATTATTCGCTTCTCTACTGTTTAAAAGGTTAGAAGTATTCCTCATCATAATGTTATTTGCAACATGGCAAGAAACTTATCCAAGATAAAACTTCATTTAAATTTTCATGCGAAAATATGACAAAGATGTGATAACTAAATGATGATTAGCTTTGCATAATTGTAAATTGCAAGAATTTACTGCATACATTTGTTTTAAAAAAATCAGAATTGTTAACTTTTCTTTTTTTTCCTTGTAGTTGATCCGCTACTACCTTCTTGCTTTTTCTTTATAGACCCCACTATCTTCCGTGCAGACTCTTCAGACTTACCTTGTTTCTTCAGATCCGAGACACCTTCATCGAATGATCTCTTTTTAGTTCCTCCGCCTTTCTTACTCATTTTAATTGGCATTTGGTAACTCTGAAATTAAATAAATAAAAAGATTACTAGATTTTAATACCCAATTTTTTTAGATGAGTTTTTGACTATTTATAATATAAAATTGTCTATGAGTTGTTCCCGTGATTGATTAATTATCAAGTTATAAATTCGCAAGTTATTACCATTATATAGTTAACCTTAACTATTCTATTTATAGGATGTTACGCTAAAACTTTTATGAGTTCAAATATTGACTGGAATGACGTTATAAAAAAAGAAGCAAGAGGGCTGAATGATGCTGATTTAGGAGAAGTTCAGGGCGTGTCAAATGGATTTGTCTTTACTCAAAGGGGATTAATAGATGTAGAAATGTTCAGGATCCCTCAAGATAAGGCAGAAAGTTATGATGGAAGTATTTTGCGATTTGGTGTTTCTGAGGATGAAGCTTTAAACAATTATCAGGGGGAACCTACTGAAACTCTTTCACAAGCAGAAGAATCAACTACATCGACCTTAAATGATCTAGGAACCCCATTGCAAGAGAAAGTTACAGACACTGACTAATTTACAACTGTGGGTCAATTGTGTAAGAGAACAACTATATTAAAAAGAACACATGAATGTTGACTAACCCAAATAGCTATTTACCAAACAAAGATCTCAGAATACAAAATTGTAGTTCCCTGTCTTTTGCCATATATCCAACTCGTTACATATCAACATGGTTAAACATGACAATTACTCAATTAATTCGATTGTCAATAATAGTATAGATGAATCCGTTGATTTTATGACTCTGATGCGTACTATTTACGAGGATTTAACAGTAGATATGAACTTTAGAAGGTAATTCTATATTTGTATTAGAACCCTACTACCACAGGGAACTTAATCCCCACGGGCCCGGACCTCAGTATTTTGCAAATACCTTTAGGAATAAGTTAGCAAACGGATTTTTGTATTCTTACATATTTATGGCACGATTATCAAATCCCCAAGTCCTTAAAATTTAATAGATGAATACGCGATTATGCGGTGTGGATTCGAATCCCACTCCCCGTGCTTATATTGGAGATTTTTACGACAATATTAAAAGCAAAAGAAGGAAAGGTTTATTTAATTTCTGTAGTAAATATTCGAGTCCTCTTTTAGTGGTGAAATTGCAGCGGAAACCTTGGGGCTCGATCCTTGAATCAATCCTCCGGGCTCAAATCTAAAATAGCGTAGTACATTACAGACAGCTAGACTACTTAGTAGACCGAACCCTTATACTATACGGAACTTAATCACGCCTAATCCTTTTATGAATAGAATGGGATAATAAATTTACAAGAAACAATCTAAATACTTAAAGGATTTCATTCATTTTTGAATTACATCCCTCCAGGCCCGCATAAGAAATGAATGTTTTCTAAGCCCAATTGATTATACAATTATCCCTTATGACAATTGAATTAAGACAAAGTCAAAACAGTTTAAACATTAAGAGGAATACTAAATAATATGATTGAATTTGCAAAATTAGGAAACAAAGCAATTTAGATCCTAATAATCATGCATAAATCGTTACCAA
>JBGTFK010000125.1:0-23072 GCA_041747305.1 Candidatus Nitrosocosmicus sp. | reverse complement strand
ATACTTGTTTATTACAACTGCAAGATGCAAATGGATAGTCCTAGAAGAGCAATCAAGTACCTAATAGGCTATTAATCTAATTCGGTTTGTGATTGTAATAGGATAAAATTATCAAGATGAATTATGACCCAGTCTCAGATATATGCGAATCGTAGATTCGGTTAGCATAGCTAAGATTGAAAATATTTATCCCATTACTCATATCCCAAATGCCTCCATAATTCTGTCAGCGATTAATAGCCCTATGGTTACTATTCATTTCTGACCAACATTTCCGTTGGAAATCACATTTCAGAAAAATAAGAGCACATGATGCGACCCTTATAAAAATAAGGAATTCTTCCCAAAGAGCCGATCCAGAATAAACCATGCAGAAGGTTTTGATAATTTTCTACAAATTTTCCTATTGTTTATATTTAGAGGAGTCTTGTTCAGAGAGGTTAACTATTAAATTATGTCCATCGAAATTAGAAACTAATATTTTAGGTATCATAAATCTAGTTTTGTCAACTACCCCTCTTTCCGTAATAACATAGTCTTCACTAATTTCCTGGACCTCTCCTAAATCATAATCAATACTCCCTCTTGCTTCCTTTTTAATTACATCTGACCAGTTTATATTTAGATTACCTGACATACAGTGTCATATAAAACAAGTTTTAAATAGATCACATAATGGGTGAATTTTTCTTATTTTCTCACAACAAGATAATCGACACAGATTAAAGACTGATTACATTGTATCCAGATCGATATTCCTAAAGTAATTATCAGACCAGAGATTGAAAGATAAGGGTATTGGAATGAAGAATTTCATGTACCCCTCTGTATTGACTAACGTCGAGCATCATTACAGATCCTTAAATAATTCAGAAAAGGAATCTCTGCAATAATAATAGGATAGTTCCTACACCGATCCAAATAGTAATTCAAAGCATAATTCTCGATGTATACTAACTTAATAAGTAGGATTGTAAAGATCAGAAATATCGGATAGCCTACTATAAAAAAAGCATTTTCGATTCAGATATACCAGACTTGGATATTCAGCAATAAATATAATAACTTCAGATACAATAATAGATTGGTTGAACACAGAAAAAGAAACTAATGTTCCTACACCGGCTGCCTCGAAAACTGTGGAATATGTTCTTTTAGATGGGTTTATAAATGAATTATGGGAAGTGGACTATGAAAATGGAATTGCATTAAATGTCACAGAGATAATCAAACCAGAATTGGCCGGAAATATAATAAAGTATTCTGGCAAGATCGAAGATTTTCTATCAAATGAAAGAGGCCTCAAAAAACTTCACTTTCATGAATCCGTCAATTTTCCGATGCGAGTACATTTCGAGACATTAAAGTAAGTGAATATTCAATATCTGCTTAAAATATTGTATCTATAGTTATATTATGTATTAAATATGTAGATCAAAGACCTGAAAGATTAATAGTTATTTTATCCGACTAAAAAAATAGACAGTTTTTGAAAAATATGATATTCCCAAAAAAAGGAAAATATTATTGTCCGAAAGGAGCCTGCAGTTCAGCTCCCCCGTACGTTCCTGCGGCATTTGGATCAACATCTTCGATTGGTTCTTCAGTTATTATGAATTGTGTATAGGTGTAAGGGTTGACCAAATTGTCTGAAACTTTCAAGCTATTTCCATCGATTGCACCCAGACTTAATTTATAGTTAGATCCATCTGCATCTACAAGCCATGCTTCAAAGACTCTATCTTGCGCTGGTACTGCAGTCATATTAACTGATATATCCAAGGTCTTATTCTGAGCGTCAATAGAGAGTGTTCCTATCTTTTCTGTGCCAAACCCAGGTCCAGGATCCAAAGCTTTATTTATATCCATGGTAACCGGTTCAGCATTTATTGAGTGAAAATTAATTGTCATTGATAATATAGTTGCAATCACAATTCCAAATAATGATATATTTATTTTGGACATTATAATCATCTATCGTTAAAACTATAAATAGTTCATATATAGAGAAGAACACAAGTATATTATCTAAAGAAGTAAAATAAAAATTCCTCGCATGATAAACACGAGATGGCGTTCAACAAAAGTGGTCATTTAAAGCGCCAGCAAAACGGTAAAAGGAAAAATGAGAAATTATGGTATGTAAATTATCTAAATGCCTTTTACTTCTTCCTTTAATTTTTCTTCCTTGTAGTCGGCTCCAAGGTCAGTGTTTGGATCTTTTACTTTGTTTCCTATAACTTTAGCATCAGCTTTTATTTTATTTCCTGTATCATCAAATCCTTCTTTGACATGATCCGCTGTATCCCGCACATCTTGTTCAGCATCATCTTTTCTGTTAAGAGGTTCTTCTGATATTATAACATAGTATGTAAAGTTTTATTTATCCATAAAAACTGATTACTTTGACATACTTATACGAGAAGTGCAGAAATATTTATTCCGGTAAATTTATCTTTATTTTTACAGAGTATTCGGTAGTATCAATTTCGGCATCCGTCCCTAAAGTTTGTTTGAGCAATGATTTAAAAAATCCTGACAGGAATTTTGAACCATTCCCTTCGAGCCTATGTCTAATGACAATTATTTTGCACTCATTGGTATTCAATTCATCGTAAGTTCCAATATATCCATAAGTGCATACTATTTTTTCAATATATTCCAAAACACCATTAAATGTAATATCCTTTTTCCAGAATAGTATAGTATCATTTGGAATGTCTTTTCCCATTTCAAGACCAAAGTGATATGCATCATCGTCATTCAGACGACATAATAAAGACTTGAAGACTTCACGATTTACAATAAGCATGTCCAATTTTGATTGAAATCTCGTAAATTCAGCATATTGCTTAAGGACTGAGTTAATCATAGCATTTACAGATATACCCATTCGCTCTGCCTCTGAATTAAGAATTTCAGAAAGGGACTTGTCGATACGAAAGGATCTGACTGTTGACGACGAGACACCCATGACATTACTTTGTGCACATGTCTTAAAACTGTAACTAATTGTAACCATTTGTAATCGAAGTAAGATAAATGCGACATAGTATACATAGACGCCTTATATCTTCCAATACAACATCCTTCGATGTCTAATAGTGTAATAGTTAAAAATATAGAAAAATTTTCTCCGGTGCACCAGCATGCTGTTATCTACGACTACGAGAAAGGTGAAAAACTTTGCAGGTCATGTGGCACGATTGTTCAAGACAAGATATATGACGCGGAATTAGATACTGATTTTTATAGAGGTAGAAGTGATACTAACACCGTTTTGCCTCATTCCATTATTCTTAATGACAAAGGAATGTCAACAGCAATTGCGGATTATGATACCAGCACCTCCAAAAGATTTTCAAATAGAAAAGAACACAACAAGATGGAATTCTTAAATAAAATAGTTAGCTGTTCAAACAAAAAAAGAAATTTGAAAATAGTAATAGACCTTTTGAATCGTATAAAAGACAAACTATCCTTGACATCGTTCTGTATAGAAGAAGCACTATCCTACTACAAGAAGGCACTAGAAAAGGGATTAGTCAAAGGAAGGTCAATAAAGGAAATGATCGTCTCATGTGTATATGTAGTATGTAAGAAAACCAATATCCCAAGGACATTGTCAGAAATCGCACGAATAGTAGAAGCTGATGAAATATTTGCCGCTAGATGCTATCGACTTTTAATGAGAGAGTTGAAAATTACCCACGTCCAATTCAAACCAGCTATTTTTATAAGAAAGATAGCAGATGAGGCAGAAATTAGTGAAAGAACAGCAAGAGAATCTATAGATATGCTTTTAGCTATACAAAATGAAAATATATTCTCAGGTAAGAATTCCCTGTCAATCGCCGCAGCCATTCTTTACATAACATGCAGGAAGCATAAGCAAAAAATATCGCAGGCAAAAATCGCTTCTGCGGCCAATATTAACATAATGACTTTAAGAAAAAGACTTTCAGAAGTCAGAAATGTAATTATGAGTGCATCATTTCTTAATTAACATATTTGTACTAATGGCTTTACCTTATTTTTTTAATAATTGCAATGCTTTGTTGCATGATTCGAAAAACAGTTAATCTAAGACATGTTTCTTGCGAATTGTGTTAACTATTGTTCATCAATCGACTGTTTAGGTTAATAATAGTTAAAAAATAACCGAAAAAATAATCGTGCAACAAACCATAATTGCAACAAATAATTCATAACACAATTTAGAATTTAGACTTTTAATTAGTATAGTTGGTTTAGTTTGTCCTTACTAAAAATTGATTGGAGCACACTAATGATTCGTTTAAATAATTTTCAAGATATCCATATGAAGGATTGACATTAAAGGAAGACGCAATAAATTTACACCGATTACTTAGAGGGAAAATAGAGATCTCAAGCAGGATATCTTCAGATAATATTTTTGAAAATTTAGAAGAAGGCAGAGGAACTTTAAGCTCAATCTATACCCCCGGTGTCGCATATGTTTCAAAGGAAATCCAAAAGGATAAAGAATTAGCATACGACTATACTTCAAAATGGAATAACATAGCAATAGTATGCGATGGAACAAGAGTCCTAGGACTCGGCGATATTGGTCCAGAAGGAGCATTACCGGTAATGGAAGGAAAAGCAGTTTTGTTTAAGACCCTTGGTAATGTAAATGCATTTCCGCTTTGCATATCTATAAAAGATAAAGAAGAAATTATCAAATTTGTAAAAGCTATTGAACCTTCATTTGGTGCCATAAATATAGAGGACATCGAATCTCCCAAGGTCCTAGAAATAGTAGAAAGACTTCAAAACGAAATGTCAATCCCAATTTTTCATGACGATAGACATGGTACTGCAGTCATCACACTTGCAGCCTTAATAAACGCATTACGAATTGTACAAAAGAACTCAAAGAGTGTTAAAGTCGTGATTGCAGGTGCTGGGTCTGCAGGGTATGGCATCTTTAAGATTTTATCCAGGGCAGGCTTCAAAGAGATAATAATAATAGATAAGAAAGGAGCCATTTACGACGGAAGAGATAACAAAGGTAATAACGGAAAATTAAGTAACCTCAAATCAAACAAACAAAAAGATTCAAATCGAGATAGCGTTATCTTGAATTCCTTTAAGAGAGAAATAGCTTTAAACTCCAATCCAAACAAGGTAGATGGCAATTTAGAAACAGCAATCAAAGATTCAGACATCTTTATTGGAACATCGGGGATCGGAAATCTCATGAACTCACAGATGGTAGAATCGATGAAAAAAGATCCAATTATCTTTGCATTAAGCAATCCTACACCAGAAATCTTACCCGATGAGGCAAAAAGGGCAGGGGCCAGAATCATGGCAACAGGTAGATCGGATTTTCCAAATCAAATTAATAACGCAGTGGTTTTCCCCTCAATATTTAGAGCACTATTAGATTTAAGAATAAGAAATTTAGATGAAGACATATTGATATCCGTATCTAAATCCATAGCAGACCTTGTTGACATCAAGCATTTAAACGAAGAATTCATCGTTCCTAAAATAAACGATCCCAGGATACTACCGGTAGTCACAAATTCCTTAAAGGAATACATCTTGAATCAAAATCCAAGCTGATTAGAATACAATCCATAAATAAGATCATGAATTATCATTGTAATGGCGCGTTTAGATCCGTCCAAAAAAAAAATCAAACCCCATCAAACCGATACTTTAATTCTGAGCAGTTATCTATCAAATATAATTATCAAATCGCAATAAATAAAGAAACATCCAAGAATCATCGTTTCACGGTCTAAATGAGATGCATTAGACCCGTTAATGGGACATATGAAGATGTAAAAAAGAGGAAATGAAATATACTGATAATACAGAAAAGACGATAATCATAATTCCACATCATATCTAAACTTGCTACTAGTGGTAACAAAAACAAAGATATGGTAATCTTATTAAGAGTTTAGGTTATCACCACTAATCATAATAGTGGATAGGATTATGGAAAGAGATGGCATTGAAAACTCTCAAAACGAAATCATAGATAAGAAAAATAACAAGCCTAATGGTTTGGATCACGATATAAATAAAACAGTTATCCTGATTACCGGTGTGAGCGGGTTTATAGGAAGCAGACTGTTGAACGAATTGATTGAAAATAAAGAACAGAAAGATGTTAAATATTTTATACGAGGTTTATCCAGACACAAAAATCAATTTGATATTGAAAGATTAAGGAATTCTCAGGTTTCAGTTGAAATTATAGAGGGTGATCTAAGTAATTATGAGGATTGTATAAAGGCATTAACGGGTGTTGATATAGCTTACTAAGTTAAGTATCTAATCTTTCATCAACATTTAATCATTTAGCGTCTGTTTTGCAGCGTAAAAAAATCATATTATAAGAATGAATGTGGATCCAAATTAAGATACTTAACTTATCTTGTTCATTCAATGGAAGGGTCTTCCAGAAATTGGAAAGAATTCTCAGAAAAGGAAAAAATTACCGCCGAAAATTTTAAGAACGCTGCAAATCAGTGTAATGTAAAAAGGATAATCTATCTGGGCGGATTAACTTACGGAAAAGATGACGAACTATCCCAACATATGCGAAGTAGGAAACAAGTAGGAGATATATTAAAGAAATCGAAATCACAGGTAACAATTTTCCGTGCAGCAGTAATTTTAGGTAGTGGTGGAGGGTCATTTGAGATGTTAAGATATTTGGTGGAAAGATTGCCATTAATGATATGTCCTAAGTGGGTATTGACAAAGTGTCAACCTATATTCATAGGCGATGTAATAACATATCTCTCTAAATCTAGAGAGATAAAAGAAACACAAGGAAAGACCTTCGATATAGGAGGTCCAGATATACTTTCGTATTTAGACATGATGAAGGTTTACTCCAAAATTCTTGACAAATCTATCAAGATACTAATAATTCCTTTTTTGACCCCAAGATTGTCTTCATACTGGGTAGATTTAGTAACACCTATAAAGGCATCATTAGCTAGACCTTTGATTGACAGCCTAAAGCATGAATCAACAGTAAGAGTTGATTCAATTCTCAAAATTATCCCCACTGAATTAAAGCCGTTTAAAGAATCATTAGAGTTCTGCATGAAGGAAGAGAAAAAGTACAAGAAAAATGGTACAAGAAATTTAAAGAAAGAAAGAACATCTCTGTCAATAAACTATAAGATTCTGCTAATATCTTTATTATTGCTACTATTTATAGGAACTACCTATTATTTTCTGGATGATAGAAAAACTTTCTTGGAACCCTTCTGGCTAACTATTGCAATAGTATGGTATATTCTAATCCTAACAGCCATTTACTTTGTACGTTTTGGAGCTAGGCTTGGTGCATTGATTGCAGGAATACTCGCTTGGGGAACATTATTATTCTGGATCTTAGATATTGCATATATCGTATTTGGATATCCAATAATAGCACAAGAACCAAGTGTAGATGAAACTTTAAGAGACATGATTGGAATAGTAATTGCAACCTGTACTATTTTATCCTCTCACAATATCTTTCACAAGATTAGACTACACAGCTAATTTCATTTTCCCGAAACCTGGATCTGAACTGAGGTTATAGGATCAGTAGGATATCAGGATTTATTTTGAACGGTAATCTCGATAATAATGATCCTTGAGGACACGAGTTAGCACTAGTCAGAATATTTTAGCACTATTTTAATATCTTTGTAACAATACATAAGAATATGGCTTTCATACGAGTAAAAAAAGTAAAAGGTTTTGATTATTATTATTTGGTTAAGAGCCAATGGGATTCGAAAAGAAAGATATCTATGCAACATACAATAAAATATTTGGGAAAGGCTGCTGATGTAACAATTGACAATATCCCTCCTGAATATAAGAATAATCCAAGAATCTTATCACTGTTAGCATCAGTCATTCAAGAACATGAAAACAAAGCGGTCGTAACAGCAGCATTGAAAAAAAGGGTTTTTGATGCATTAAAGAATGGTGAAATTGAAAAGATATTAGATGTTGTAAGAAAATACAAGGAACAGTCAAGTTTGGCTGAATTTTATGATGAGATTCTAAGACCGGTTCTATACAATGTTGGATATCTCTGGCAAGAGAATAAATTGGATATTGGAATGGAACATCTCTGCAGCAACATGGCAAACAAAACAATTCACAAGATCACAGATTCAATCAAACCTAACGACAGAATGGATAATATCATCATATGTACTCCTGATGGAGAACTCCATAATATAGCATGCAATATAATCGAATCCGTACTATTTGAAAAAGGGTTTCAAGTTAATAACGTATCACCATCAATTCCCACCGATTCAATGATTAACTATATAGAAGAAACTAAACCATGTATGATACTTATTTCAGTTACTCTTAAAGATAACATCGGTTCAGCATTAAGGCTCATAAAGAAGATCAGTACAATATTTAGTATTCCCATTTTAGTAGGAGGACTAGCCATAAATCATTGTAGCGATATCGAAAGAAAAAATATGGAAGCTATTAGTCCTTACGTTAGAACAATTGTAAACTCCCCATTAAGTGTAATCGTAAAAACTATTAAAGGTATAACTAGAGGTAATGATATAAGAAACGTTAAGAACTTGGAGCAAGAGTTGGTAGTTTAACTAAAAAATCGTTCCCTCCGTAAGATAATGATTGGACAATAAAATGAAAAGTATGTCAAATCGATTAAAACATTAACCTATTAACATGTCTTTATTTATTGATGAATGAACATAATAATCAGGTATATAATTTATAAAAATGTCTTTAAATACATTCACATTCACGGATTAGTAATACAGGTATCGATATTTCAATTTCTTTCTCTTGATTACTTTAAATAATATTTTGCAACTAAAAACAAATAAAGTATTAGAAATTGTCACCAAAATTTTTCATATTAGAATCTACCCGGTCTTGAGGATTTCCAGTCCCTTGATGTTTGTGTTTATGCTCACTCTTATGAACCCTAGCATCCATTTCTTTTTCATGTTCTTCACGTACATGATGTAATCTATCCTTTTCGTGAATGAATTCTTTCCCGCATTTATGGCATTTTAAGATCAACTTATGATGAACTGTTCTATAATGATTCATCAATTCTTCCTCAGAGCTAAACTTTTCTCCATCAACATCGCAAGAATATTTTTTATGAAAGAAATCCACACATCTTCTAGCCATTAGATATTATTAAATTCTTTTATTGCTGTACTCGTAACACCATGGCCACAATAAGAAAGAATCATTATAAATTATTTTTCAATTAAAGATATTGAATTGTTTTTGTAATAATGGATTTGTCAAATCCATGAAATAAGAATAAAAAACATTTGTAGAAGAAGTAAGACAAGTATCCTATCAAATTAAGAATTTACAATATTCTAGAATATTACACAAATAGATGAAGGATCAACTTATCAGGTTAATTATCCAATCATACATAGGAATATTAGCAACAGCTATGAAGGACATTCTAGAGTTCACAGAAAGATTAGTATTTAATTCCTTTCCAGAAGTATCGAAAATTAAACCTCCTGCTTCTTTAGCTATTAAGTAACAGGCGGCCATATCTATTGCCCTTATCTTGTCTCGGATATCAATGTATGCATCTATAGACCCACGTGCAAAATAACATAATTCTAATGCATTTGCACCCAGGTGCCTAACGTGACTAATTGACGAAACCAATTTTGAGATGGATAAAAAATGGTCTTCCGATAGTCCGGAAATATTTAATCCAATTACCATTTCTTTTATAGAAAGTGCAGAATCCTTCGCAGTTTGGATCTTCTTTTCATTCATAAATGAACCTGTAGACAAGGAAGCATGGTATAAATCCCCAGATACTAGATTAAAAACCACAGCATCAGTAACGGATTTTAGATTAGTATCCGGAGAATAAGCAAGCGAACAGCAGTAAAATGGCAATCCACAATTAGCGTTGGTTGTACCGTCAACTCCATCCATAACAACTAGGCCATTATCTTTGCCTTCTATAAAACCGCATTCCTCTCCCACGATGTCGGGATTAAAAGAATTCTTCTTAAGAATCTCAAAAACAGATTTTTCGGCAAGTAAATCAATTTTAGTGGATACATCACCGCCTGCACCGATTCCAAACTTTTCTTGTCCCTCAACGGTTCCAATCAAACCATGGGTATTCTTATAAACATTAACAGCACATTCTTTTAATATATCTAAGATCGGCATATTCAATCACAATAATGTTATTTTAACAAGCAAATAAAAACTATGAAATCAAGATTTAGAGTGTAAGCAAAGATTCTAGAAGGTTATTTGCAAGAATATAAGGTTAGTCAAGACTTGTATCTACATATTATTTAATCCCATAATTATGAAAAACTCTTAATATAGACTCTGCTAGTATTACACTATATACATCAAATAAGAATTAAATTGTAGATTTCATCTCTCAGATTAGATTTGAGTCTAAACTCTATCAGATGATTAGCGTCCTTGACCGGCTGTACATCGTCATCAGTTCTGTCTGAAATCATCTTAATTATAGCCTGATGACAAATAATAAAAACTCCAATCTCCTAGCTATTGTATAAATGCATAGAGAGCTGAATAAATTACAGAATGATTTGCCGACTACGACGACTATTACAAATGAGGAGCTATTAGGAGTCGTCATAGGCGTAACTAAACCAGGATACATTACTTTTGAAGGTAAAGAGCCTGTAGGATTAGGAGAATACATCACAATAACTGATGGTTTTCAAAAGAGGATTCTTGGTGTTGTGGAATCATGTTCCATTAAGAGCGATGCACTGGATGAGATTTCCAACTTTGAAGAAGCTCTAGAGAGCAAGGTCGTAGCTGAAATAAACAAGAGAGACAAGAGCTTTAAAGTTAATGTGAAAATTCTTGGCATGCTAGAAATGTTAAAAAAATCAAAAGCCATCTTACCTGAAATACCACCACTACCAGGAACCGAAGTATGTAAAGCAAAAAAAGATGATCTAAAGGACATTTTTGATTCGGAGGAAGAATCATGGCTAAAGATAGGTACACTTTTAAGAAATGCAAATGTGAATGTCAGAGTCAACATCAATAGACTTACAACTAGACACTTGGGAATTCTGGCAATGACAGGTATGGGAAAAAGCAATTTAGTCAGTGTTATTGCAAAATCAATAGCAAAAATTCCAGGCACGATGGTGATCTTTGACTATCACGATGAATATCGCTTCCTTCACGGAGAGAACATTAATTTTGTCCAGGCTCAGATAAACCCAAGATTATTAACATCCGACAAGTTTGGAGAAGTCATAGAAATAAGAGAAAACGCAGACATTCAAAACACAATATTACTAAAGGCCTATGATAACGATGACCTGAAGAAGAAGATAGGAGATGACTTTTGGGAGGAATTAGAGAAAAATGTAAAAGACATCGGTATTCGGGAGAAGAGATTCGCAAGTTCTGCAGACAGGGTATTAGACAAGATTAAGGAAGCCAGGAGAAGATTTGATAGCATTTTGATTCCAAATGCATCAGATCCTGTTTCCCAAATCAGAGAAGGTTGTATAAATATAATAAATCTGATAGAATTTACTGAGAAACAAGCTAATGTAGCAATATCGTTTTACCTCGAATCAATCTTGCATCAAAGAAAGCTCTCAAAGAGCCAGAGCTTTAAATCAAATCATGAAAGCACTGACCAAATATTATTTCATAGTCCAGTTATTGTGGTAATTGAAGAAGCCCATGTATTCATGCCGAAAAATGAGAACACGGATACAAAGTATATTGCTTCAAAGGTTGCAAGAGAAGGAAGAAAATTTGGGGTAGGACTAGTAATCGTGTCCCAACGACCACGAACTTTGGATCCAAATGTATTAAGCCAAATGGGTTCCCTAGCAATAATGAAGTTGGTTCAACAAGAAGATCAATCACAAATTGAATCATCTAGCGAATCTATAAACGGTAAGATTATTGAACAATTACCATCTCTCAACCCCGGAGAAGCGTTGTTGGTAGGACAATGGGTAAATCTACCTTCGTTTGTAAGAATAGACGAAATAGTAGAAAGAACAATGGGAAAGGATCCAGAACCAGTAAACGAGTGGAAAAACAGCAAAGAGAAAAAAGATATGTCAATCGAAGACAGTCGGATGTATATCAGAGAAGAATACATAGAAGAAGAATACATAGAATAAGACTCGAGTTAAATACATAAATTTGTTAGATCCTATCCCCTATCTATAATAATGAACATTGCCATGATTACCAAAACTAGGGAAAGGATAAATCTAATGCTGTATGATGAAAATCTAAAAAATTTGGCTAATGAGATTTTTGAGGATATATATACATTGAATTTCTTCTTACAAACTATACCAAAAACTTTTGGTCAAGAAAAAACACTTTTGATTTTTAATGATTTGGAAAAAACAAACAACATTGTGGATCCATCCAATAAAGATGCAAATCTAGAAGGCGAATACCATAATGTAAGGCTTTTACTGGCTAAAGATGAGAATTCCTATTTCATACAAGAATAGACAACTTTTTTACTTACTTGACAAAGGATCAGAAATAACGGGAGAAGGCTAAAGGTATCTGTTTTTTTAGGTTTCAGGATTATTATATTTAAAACATTTTCTTGCTATTGATACTTTGCTTATAGAGTGACATATTGGACATTCAGCCCAGTTTTTTCCTCCAGAGTATCGCCAATAATAATTACATTTTTGGTACATGCATTGAATCCAAAATGTCTTTTTTGGACCCTTCAACCAGTTTTCTTGCAATGGTTTACGAGTTCTTCGTGCCTCTCTTGGCAAACGAGATAATTTCATGGTGTTTACGACACCTACTATATTTGTCTATGATCTATTAATCTTTTCTATACATGTAATCTTACTGAATTTCAATTTTGCGAATGCGAATGAGTAGATACATACGTTATCAAATTTTTTAGACTACACTTACACTTGAACCCTTCTCAGTCATCTTGAATTTATACACTTGTTCAACCTCAGAATTTTCGAATATCTCTTCATCATGAGTAATAATTATCATTTGAGACAACGGACTCATTCCTTTGCTAAAGACATCGGAAATAATTTTAACAAATGAACGACGTCTTTCCTCATCCAAATTGGTCGTAGGTTCATCTAAAACTATGAAATCAATTTTTGATGATCCCATCAAGAATGCAATCCCCATCCTAATAGCCAATGATACAGCGACTTTCTCGCCTCCGCTCAATGATACAGTATCAATCTCTCCTCGCTTCCCATAACAAAGTACCTTTATTTCTCGCGGTTTTTCAATTAATGTAATTTTTGACAGTCCAACGTTGAAAATGTTGATGTATTCTGAGGCTTTAGCAGAAATCAAGTTTAGTGCCCGTGTTCTTAAACTTGAACTCACGATACCATCTCTGTTAAAAACTGTGGAACGAATATTTTCAAGATCAGAAATAAATTTTGCTGCGGACGATAACTCTGTAATCAATGTTTGAAATTCTGAATTTTCTCTTTGAATATCTACAATTGTTTTTTCCAATATCGCTTTTTGATTGTGAATACTAACCATTTCTGCTGAAAGCTTGTTTTTGGTTAATTTTTTTTGTTGATAAGAGTTTAAATCAACCTCGATTACATCATTTCTCATATTTTGAATAATATCGATCAAGTTAGCAGAATATTCATCTAACTTGTATGCGGATAGATTGATATTTATTAAAGTATCGAATTTTAGTTTTGATAAGCTCTGGTGATCTTTTTTTAGATTCTCTAGTTTATGCTCTAAGGTATCGGTACTGCCATCAATATCAAAATCATAATTTAATAGAGTACGCTCTGCAACTATTATATTTTTCTCCTTCCTCTTGAATTCCATTTCCTCTTTGGTTAGTTTGGAAATCTCAGAGAGTAGAAACTGTTTGTCTTTAATCTTTTTGTTGAGTTCAAAATTAATATGAGAAATATCAAACATTTGGTTAAGTGAAATGATTTCAGAGTTACAAACAGGACACTTGCCATCTTTAATTTGGATCTTTTGTGCACATTCTGTAAATCCTTCTAACTTCCCTATCTCCCCCTCTACTTTGATAACTTTACCGTTTAATTCGTCTAGTTCGGAACCAACCATCTGAATAGTGATAAAGACTTCATCTTTGTCTCTCAAAAATCTAACAGCATTTTTTATGTCCACTATCATTCTTTGTAATTTATCAATTTCGGCTTTCAAAGAATTCGATCGTTCTCGTAAATATTTTAATAAAGTATTTTCCAAAGATCTGATCTCAGAAAGTTTGGCTATTTTTGGCTCAAGAATTTCAATTTGTTTTTCCAATTCATTTACTGTTTCTGTTTTTTGAGATAATTGCTCAACGACCGTATTTAATGTTTGTTTTGATTGTAAAAGTCTAGATTCATTTTCTTTAGTTTTCTTAATGAGAATGTTTATTTGATTATCGTCATAACCTTGGGTTTTTTCTCTTAGTATTTTTCTAAATTCTTCTATAACATTATGCATGTTATTGAAAGATTTATCTAATCTATCTAACCCAATCATGTTATTTAGTAATTCTTTAAATTCCTTAGGTTGTGAATCTATTATTTTACTAATCTCACCTTGTTGAATAATACCTGCTATTTGCAATTTAGTATAGTTAATCCCCATTATAGACTCCGTTTCACGAATTACTGATTCACCAAGTTGCTTTCGTTCACCAGAGACCATTGGCCTGTATACGGATTTGTCATTTTGATCCCTCTCCAAATTATTGTTGTTGCTATTTTTAACCATCTGTTCTAGTTTAACCGAAGTCAGTCGGCCCTGGCTATCTATTTGTCTTTTGATCCTATAATTTGTAGGTCCTATTGAGAATTCTAAAATTACAAACGATCCCGTTTCATTACTAACATATCCACCCATTCCCCTTGTTAGCAAATTCTTGTGAGATTTGCGAGTGTGTTCATCGAATAGTGCAAAAGTTATAGAATCAATAATACTGGATTTACCTGAACCATTATGCCCTACGAAAACTGTAATGCCAGGATGAAACTCAAGGGAAGTATCAGTGTGTGATAAAAAGTTGTTTAAAATTATTCTTTTTATCAATTCTAAGCACCTTTCTCATCTATTTCTGATTTGCCCAAGGTTTGATAGGTTGATTTATTATTTTCAAAAAACCTCCAAACATAATTGGCAATTTGATTATTTTTATCTTTATCGATATTCTTGGTATCGTGAGAGTAATCCTGATCATGAAACATATTGATTAGATCCAATGATAGATGAGTCAAAGGTTCAGAATGGAGAGATTTTAGAATTAACGAAGACATCTCTTTATCCATATCAAAATCTCCGGTATTATCATAAGAAAACCCAGTATCGGAATCTTTGTCTAAAATACTCCAGTTATAATACAAAAACGAAGCCTCTAATTGTAATAGTTGTCTAGATAATATTTTGGGATCTATATCTACGCCACTTATTTTTAGATCAATAATAGGTTTTTTGGAATATTGAGTAGATTCTTGTACGATACTATCCAGTTTGTCACCCAAATCTGGATATTCTATTAGGTATTCAAACTGAGGCCGTCTCTTTTCTAGTTTTATCCAATGAGTATTGACGTTTGCAGAGACTTCTGAAAGATCTACTAGCAGAAATCCCTTCTCCACGTCTGAAATCGCTTCGTTATGTCCTAGATCAATGGAACCAGGATAAGCCACCAAACCTTCGTTTAGAGTATGAAATCTCTTTTCAATGTGGTCATGATAGTGACCCATGGCATAATAATCAAACCCGACTGGTAAATCATTGGAAAAAATTTCGCCTGCAAATTTGTTAAAATCATAGAGGCCCTGATGAAGAACAAGTATCTTTTTTAACTGATGATTTTGACCTGTATGCTTTTGGATGTCATTTTTCATGATGGACTCTAATTTTCTAAAGGGTCTGATCAAACCGTTATCAATATTGGAACGACGTTCCTTATTGAACCCATAGATTAGTAAATTGTCAATTTGAACCGGTGAATCGGGTTTGAGTCTTCTTGCTAATCCCAAATTATGAAATAGATATGGTAGAGGCACATCATTGGATCTACTTATATCATGCTCACCTAATACAAAAAATACTGGTATTGATTTTTCTTTTAGTTTTTTTAGCTCTCGGGCAAGCCTAATAATGGCCGCACCATTTGGTTTAGGATTATGAAATATATCACCTGCTAAAATGATGGCTTTTACATGCTCATTAATGGATTTTTCAACAGCCTCTCCAAATACTTCGTATAGATCTTCTTCTCGCTCTTGGAGATTGAATTGAGCATAGCCTAAATGAATATCTGAAATATGAGATATAAGCAACTATAGTTCAAAAGATCAATGCCATATTTTATTTATTAATTGAAATCATTCTTAAAAAAACTGCATTTTAACTTAGCCGCCCCCTGCTGCTCCACCTCCCAAAGTGCCCCATTGGACTTCTTGATAATTATCAATTAACTCATTTAACAAATCATTGATATCCTTATCTTGCTGTTTTGAGGAAATATACTCGCTTAGCAATGATTGGAGTCTTTTATAAGTAATGTCATCTACTTGTAGATTTCTCATTTCTACCCAGACTATCTTGAGAATTTAATTATAGATATAGATTTGCACGTTTGTTCAAAGAAAGATTTAACAGTAATACGATTTACTTTAGAATCATAAATAATGTCGATTAATTATCCTACTGAGATTTTTTCGAACACGTTGGGTAGAAAATTTCTCCTAAATATACTAAGCTTTGATAACGGTTATTTTATTTCAATATCAGAGAATGAATCAAAGCTTGGATCTATCTCGGTATCTTTAGCTGTGACAAACAAATCAAACACAGCCAGAGTGATTCAAGACAAGAATGATCAATTATTCATTGACACCCTCTCTACCAGGATTTCCTTGATGAAAAATGGCATTTGCATAATATCGATGTTCACAAAAAGTAAATTACATTTAGATGACATGAAAGTAATTAATGAAAAGATCCTTTCAGCAATAGAGGAGAAATAGATGGTAAAAAAAGAAAAGGACAACAAGGACAAGGACAACAAGGACCGAAAGGGTATTTTGAGAAACAACAATACTAGAAATTCTGATTCAAAGTCCAAACAAAAGAATGTTGAAAATGACATTAGAAAAGAAGACTCTGGATTAAGGCATGAATATGATTTGAGAAGCTTTTTATCAAACCTCGAAAGAAGAGGAGAATTAGTAACTATTCACAAGAAAGTAAAAAAGAAGTTTGAACTTGCTGCAATAATAAGTAAATTTGATAAGAAAGAGGCTGTAATGTTTACCAACGTTGACGAATCTAAATTCAAAGTTGTTTCAAACATCTTGGGAACTAGGGAACGCTTTTTTTATGGAATCGAGTCTTCAACCCCAACTAGCAAGATCGATTTATCCAACTTAGGAAACATAGGATCAGAATATTACCCAAAAGAATTTTCTAATGATGCACTATTTTATAATAATAGTACTAGAAATCTTTATGATCTTCCAATCGTAAGTCATTTTGAAAAAGATGCTGGTCCATTTATAACATCATCTACAGTATATGTAAAGGACCAGGAGAATGGAAATCAAAATTCTTCAGTTCATAGAATGTTACTACTTAATAATAGCCAAATGGTAGTAAGAATGGTAGAGGGCAGGCATCTTCATAAATGCTTCGTTTACGCCAAGGAACATAAAGAAGATTTGAAAATTAACGTTGTAGTTGGAATGCATCCAGCCCTAAATATTGCAGCAGCATATCAAGCTTCATATGGAATTGATGAAATTGCAATTGCAAATTATCTTTTAAATGGTAATCTAAAGCTTGTAAAGAATAATTATTCTGATTTAATGATACCAAAGCACAGTGAAATAGTAATAGAAGGAAAAATACTTCATGACGAAGTATCCGAAGAATGGATGGTCGAGATGCTGAGGACATATGACTTTAAACGAAAACAACCAGTTTTTGAAATTAATAAAATTTGGTACAGGGATAATCCCATTTATTATGATATATTGCCTGGATACACAGAACATAGGTTATTAATGGGATTACCCATCGAAGCCAAAATTTTTAGTTACGTTAAGAATACTGTTTCCTCTACGAGAATGGTACACTTATCCGACGGAGGGAGCAACTGGTTAACCGCAGTCGTACAAATTAAGAAGAGACTAGAGGGTGAACCAAAAAATGCAATTTTAACTGCTTTTGCAGCACACCCTTCTCTAAAGACTGCAATTATAGTTGATGAAGATATAAATCCCTGGAATCCTGTAGAAGTAGATTATGCCGTTTCAACTAGAACTCAGGCCGATAAAGATTTTTTAATAATAACAAATGCAAAGGGTTCAAGTTTAGATCCCTCTAGTGATCAAACCAATCTATTAACTGCAAAATTAGGAATAGACGCTACGATTTCTCTTCTCAAAGATAAAGAGAGATTTGAGATTGCTAAAATACCTGGTGCAGATAATATCGATATCAAAAAGTATCTATAAAAGCAAAAGAAAAAGAAAAAGAAATTTAGAAAATCATAAAGTCAGAGTTCTAAATACTTGTATTCATAGACAGGAATCTTTGGGCAGACTAATTCAAAATGATTAGAAAGTTCTAAAACTAGCACGACTGAAAAAGAAATTTAGAAAATCAGTGTCATAAGTACAGCTAGAATCGCACCATATAGTAAATGGCCAATTAGACTAGCAATGGCAGGACCAAGCCCCGATGGATGTTTAAATGGATCAATGCCGGTTATGGGTTTGTGAATTGGTAGCAGTGTTAGAACCCATAAAACTAGACCATATAGTATGCCTGTGCCTATGGCTGTGGAAAACACCGTAGTGCTTAAAAATGGAACCAAAATTAACAAAAAATAAAAACCAATTCCACCCAATCCGCCATTTATAAAATGAAGAAAAAAAAGTCCAGGATAATTAATCTGCATCCTATTAGTTTTAAAAAATTTGCTAAATAATACCTGATTTTCATGCCATTCGAGAACTCCTTCTAGTCCCCATTTTCTCCAGAAAGGAAATTCAAAAATAGACATCACCAGCGTAGAAAATAATCCGGCCAATAAACTTAAAAACACGGAATAATAATCCACCACCACCATGTGATTATACCCAGGTTTTATAGAATATAATGTATGTGTTGATTACAAATTGGTTGGCATTAGATATAAAACAAAGAAAGCAAGCAAGCAAGCAATTAGTCCGGTAATCGTTATATTCTAGGATCGTATTACCTAGGACCTAAATGATAAATTGAACCAAACCATCCATCATCATGGTATATAGGGTCTTATCATAATATGCATCGGTAAATAAAAAAACGGCCTTTATCAATCAGTCACGCCACCCCACCCCACCCCACCCCGCCTTACCTCATTTCAGAACATCTCACCTCCTATAACAAATCATGAAGAAATGTTTGATATTTTATCGAATCAGTCACGCCAACAAAATTACAACCTTTGTTTGATAACGAGTCGCCACATATCAAAACCAGTCAAGGTTGGTTGGTATTTACAACAGAAATAACCAGAATCAGAATTTTAATACGATTATTACTTTTATGGGCTTTTAAAAATGCAATCTATTCGTATCTAGCGGGCTTTATGGTAGGATTGAATAGGATTGAAATAAATACCTAACAAAATCAGGTTTTGACTACAATCAAAAACACCACAAGGTAAAATCAATAGCAATAGTAGAAGCAAATAATAGAATCACAGGTGATCATGTTTGAGAGTAATATAGAAGGATAAATAGTAGGAAATTAATAGTTTAGTATGAACCGCCTGATAGTCGAATCCTACACCAACTCAACATTAAACACAATTTTAGATGACATATCTAAAAAGTATAAAATTGATACATCCAAAGAACAGCTTGATGAGGATATCCCGATTAATGAGATTAAATTCAAATATAGAACTTATTCTGAGGTCGTTAAAATGCTTTACAAAAGTGCAGGCGTTGTAAATGCAATTTAGGTTCTAACTTTCATTAGTTTTATATGACCAGTAGTACAGGCTTCTGAACCTTCTTCATGTTCATGCAAAAGCTTTTTTGCCTTTTCTTCAGGTAATTTTTCTGTTGAAATATAACCACATTTTTCACAAATAACAATATAGCTCCAGCCAACCAAATAGATTTCATTGTAGTTATCAGGTCTCGATATTTATCTATATGTGCAAATTAACAAATAAGGATCTGGAGGCTTATCACAGGTATATTTCGGAAAAGAAGTACAATTGAGCCCAAAATATAAGAATAAGGATAATAATTTTTGAAATTTTTTGCAAATCAGATTTGTCTATTTTTTTATATGAACTCAAATAGCAAATGAAATGACATTTTGATTGAAACTAGCAAACGGACATCGAACTACAAAAGACATTGATTTCAACTGAATCGAGCTTTTAATCATTAGATGGTAAAATCTTAAATATAGATTTGAATCTGCTATGTGTAATGAATTGCAAAGATAGTTTTATTCGATATCCCCTATTTATAGTCACAATAATTATAGGTACAGGAATAGTGTTGATGTTTCAAAATTCAATAATATTAGAAGTAGGTGCGACAACGTTAGCACAAGATAATTCAGACATCACCGCTTCCAATTCCACTGCCAATTCCACTGCCAATTCCACTGCCACTCCTACTGCACCAGCAGCAGCGGCGGAGGCCACTATATCTACTTTGAATAATACATTCTATCATGATTCTGTCGGTGAAATTAATAAACTAACGTCGGCATTTGGATTACCATTTTATGAACTAACGGATGCAAAAGATACAGGCAAAGAAGTACTAAATATTGATCCACAACAAACCAAGGACTCTTACATAGCTCAGGGCAATATGACAGGTATAGGTAACGTTACTGAATATGGTACATATGTATCAACATATTCATCACCTGAAATTAGCAGTACGGGTAAAGGAATGATAGTTCAAAATGATAATGTGGCAACATTTACTGCTGAGGATACAGGCAAATACGACAGTGAGGGGAATTTACTATTAAAAGGCACCATGTTCTTCCAATCGGATGATAAGAAAATGGAAAACATTGATGGAAAGGTAGGACTTTATCTTTACTGGAAAGACGCTAACGGTACTGACTGGACAAAAACATGGTTGTGGGAATAGACAAATCATTGACAAATTATTTGGAATTTAGATAAGGCATCATGTCTTAAGACAACCAATACATTTTTTTAGTTCTAGTTAATAAAGCAAACCTATTTCTTTTTTTTAAAAACGAAATTAAAATAAGGTTTATTTTATTACTGCATTAGAATCAGTAAAAATCATAAAAGATATTTAACACAGAGATTACTAATCTGAGGGTAGAAATAAAGAAAGAAAAGAAAATGATAAAATCACAGTATACCTGAGAATTATTCAAAATTGAATTTACTATTCATCATCCAATTGCGTCATAGTAAATGGTATCCATTGCTATAACAAAATACCAGATCAAGCAAATACCAATACTATCTGAATACTACTAATTTTTATATAATTTTCCATTTATTAATTCTTAGAATGAGACGTTTGTTTCTTTTTTAGTACCGTATATGATAGTAGCATACTATCATCATCATTTATTGTTAGTGTAAATATACTTAACATAGAAACATTCTATCAAAAAATCATAAAAATAGATTTGATATGTATGCGATTTGATCACTTAATGTATTGTTTTTTCAGATTGAAATTTATCCTAAAAAACTGATACTTCAAATATAGAACTAGCACCAGCACCAGTAATAATTCAATAATTCAAATATAAAGAAAGTGATCCAACCAAATAGTATGAACATACATCAAATTGAGTAGGTAATTCATTATTCAAAAATAATAATCAAATAAAAAAAAGTGATTATCCAAAAAAATTAATGAGTGGATCTATGGTGGTGGTGGCACTGTTCCGCCATTAATGGTAACAGTATTGACTAGGGTACATGTTTGAGATCCACCAGAAGTCATAGTACCTGATGCAGACAAGAAATTCTGATTAGGACCAAAGTTAGGAGTACAATCTCCAGAAGCATCTGTAGTGGTTATAATAGATGTAGCGCCTAGTTCGCCTTGAAGAGCATTTGTACTTGCTAAGTCTTCAGTTATGTCATAAGCACCAGGACCGATTTCAACTGGAGTTCCTGTAGCGCTTCCTGGAAAGTCAGAGGGGTCCGGATTGTTGCCAGTCACAGATATTGGATATTCAGATGATTCAGGGAAATTAGCGGAAGCTTCAGCAAAATCACAAACTGCTGTATTACTTGGATCACCATTATTTGATTCACATTCAACTTCTTTGATGACTGTGAGTGTACCTGGTTCCTCTGGAGGTGGTGGAATTGGTGTTTCTTCGCTATTGTTAGCGATTACATTATTATTTTCTTCATTTTCATTAACACAGTTTATAGCTGCTCCAACACAACTAAAAAGACTATTTGTGTCAATACTTCCCAAGTTATCATCTTTTGATAATAAGCCAAAATTGAATGCATTAGCGTTGGTGGTAGATGCTAAACTCATAGCAGTGATCAGTAATGTTGCGATGGTAGATACCACCATTAGATGTTTTGTTGATTTTTTTAATGTATCTCTACTTCCTTTGTACATAATAAATTCATACTAAATTTGATATATATTTAGAATAGGTCGCACAATATCCTTAAACTATTACAATGTACAGTAATAGTATAAACTAACATAAAATAATCTGCCATTTGAAAATAGAACATTTGATTTGGCATTAAGCTCTAACTTGATTTTTTATTATCATAACATGTTTGACTATCATTTTCATCTTAATTCTATATTGGAACTATTACGCGTTACTCGCAAAGAGGTAAGAATATATCCATGTCAAAAACCTGACGCTACTTTTCCAGACTATTTTGATAAGCTACTCGATAATATTGACACCCGTATGAATAAAAATATATCATTTAAAATTGAAAAAGTAAGCCACGAATTTCGTCGTGGTGTAAATAAAATGCT
>JBGTFK010000124.1:0-17061 GCA_041747305.1 Candidatus Nitrosocosmicus sp. | reverse complement strand
TTGATATTAGTGCACCTGTTTTTGCCTCTCTAGATATCTTTTCAACAACGGACATCAAACCATCTACTTGTGGTGTAAACATATCATCTGGTCTATGTGTGGATACACAGATAATTAATACGTCAAAATCACCAAAGTTTGTTGCTTTTTTTATTCCATAATTGGCTTCAGCTGATTGCATGGTTTTTTGATTTATATCATATCCATAAGTATCAAAACCATGTTCTTTAACATATTTTGCAACTGGAAGACCAAGTTGGCCTAGTCCTATAATAACTACTTTGTTGCGCGTAAATGATAAATTTTTTAACTTATTTTCGTTGGACAAATATAGTCATAGTCAAATCATAAATTATTAAAGAATTAAGATACAATTAGCACGAAATAAATTTCTCAATAATATTATATTATTA
Source organism: Candidatus Nitrosocosmicus sp. (assembly GCA_041747305.1). Taxonomy (GTDB): domain Archaea; phylum Thermoproteota; class Nitrososphaeria; order Nitrososphaerales; family Nitrososphaeraceae; genus Nitrosocosmicus. Next base: position 16,648 of record JBGTFK010000124.1, on the reverse strand, counting down.
AAATTCAGGAATCAATAGAAATTAGATGAGTAGAATATATTACGAAATATAAAATAGTAAAAGGTTATATACTACGAAACGGGTCAAATTATTACGTGCTTAACAACTTAAGAAATAGATTTGATCCTATAATTGAAAAGGTAGGAAGAGGATTTGCGAAGTTAGGTTTTGGACCGGGCTTTTGGACATGGGTAGCGTTAGGTCTTGCAATAATATCAGCTATTATGTTTTCTTTACATTCACCTGCGATTGGAGTGGATTTTTATACTGCTACAGTATTAGGTAGTATATTCCTTCTTTTAGCAGGCTTCTTTGATGTCGTTGATGGAGCGGTTGCCCGGGTAACAAAGAGGACCTCGGCACTGGGTGGGTATCTTGATTCAGTTTTGGACAAAGTGTCTGAAATAATTGTATTTATTGGTATCCTCATAGGCAGTTATACGAATCCCGTACTTGTTCTGGTTGCTCTTTCGCTATCAATGTTGGTTAGTTATACAAGAGCCCGAGGGGAAGGGTTAGGCGTAGACCTCAAAGGAAAAGGTATTGCAGAAAGAGCGGAAAGGATACTTATCGTCGTAATACTTGGTTTCATACCATTCCAAGCAAACATATCTGTAGCCCTGTGGATAATTTCGATCTTATCGGCTGTAACTGTTCTTGAGAGACTAAAGGTGGTCTCTACCAAGTTGGGGGCCCCTCTTTTCTCAATCCAAACATTCAGAGACATGACCAGTAGAAACCATGAATATGAGGGTTCATCTGGTACTATGACTTCCAGATTGAATGAACCACCAACGTCACTATCAAAAATCACCAAGAATGTTAACGATTATTTAGATAAAACCGATAGCAAGAAAATGACAATTTCAGATAAATCATCATCATCAACCACAGCAACAACAAAAACAACAACTCCACCACCAGCTCCAAAACAATCAACAACATCTCCACCACCAGGTCCAAAAGCTCAATTTTTGGATGAAACTGATCCAAACGAAACAGGAAGGAATGTAGCTAGTATTGTTTTTGAACAAGAGGGCGAGGATGAGATTTATAAGAGATTTACAAAGAGCAATACGGCATCCAGCTCATCATCTAACAAAACTGATAGTGGCAATAGTGATAATACAAAGCCGGCTACTAATGACGACAAAAAACCCGAAAATAATCAATAAGAACAATTTTTTTTAAACCAAAAATCAAGTAGTATGACCTAAGCAATGTACATTGCTTATAGGTAAATCTATTTCGCGAAAGTGTTTATAAATTTAAGACTTTAGGGTCTTAAAAAATTATTTAGCCTAATTTTCCTGAGTTTCGTCTATCGTTTTCCGATCTTACTTTTACTATACCTCTGTGTACTGCGCAGGAAACACAATAAAATTTGACATCTGTTGAAGGGGCAATATAAGCACCTTGTGCTTTCAATTCTTTAGCTAGCTGAGGCTCTACCAGGGTGATCCTTCCTGTGATTTTCTTTGCTTTATCTCTGGGCACCATTGCACCACATTGACTGCAATGAACGGTTCCTGAACTTCCCTTTCCACCTTTAGTTCTTCCCCTACTGGTTCTTTTCTTAGGCATCCATTATTTTTGAAACTATTCCTATCCTTTAAATCTTATGATAACCTTATTATGTTGCTTTAAAATTTTTAAAAAAGAAAGATAAAGTTCATGAAAATTTGCATAGCTTCGCATGTGGCCCTAGATGAGATAATAGGTCTCGAGGGTGAAAAGACTGAGAGCCTGGGAGGACCAGTTTGCTATGGATCTTTATTAGCAAAAACTTTCAACTTTAAGACTTTTGCTGCAACTAGAGTTGGAAACGATATAATAGGTAAATTACAATTGTTGAGAGATTGCAATATATTTTTAACTGAAAATCAAGTTGACAAGTCGAACCCCACAACCAAATTTAGACTAATTTTGAATAATGATGGTGGACGCCAGCTTTTCCTTTTGTCAAGTTGCTCGGAGATTAATGTGAATGATTTTGTGGATAGCGATGCGGTCTTATTGAGTCCAATATTTGAAGAAATTTCTCAAGGCACACTCCGGCAAGTGTTGAATAGTTATGGAGACAGATTCATAATGATTGATCCTCAGGGATTTCTTCGTTATAAAAACAGTGAAGGGTTAATCTTAAACAGGAAAAGTATTGATTTAAATCTTAAAGGTGTGACAGCTATTAAAGCTGATGAAGAGGAGTTATCGGCTCTTACCGGAGGGACTGCTTCGTTTGATGGAATGATAAAGCTCCGAGACAAGTTTAATCTTGAATTTATAATATCAACAAGTAGTAATAGCATTATTTTTTTGCATAAGAATATTGTTTATACAATAAAGTTTAAAAAAATCGATAGCCCTGATCATACGGGCCTAGGTGACATTCTTGCCACTGGATTTTCCTGTGCTTATTTAAAAGAACGAGACCCACTTTGGGCCATTTGCTTTGGAGCTGGATCTGTTATCGCTTCGCTTGAATCAAAAATGACAGGAGTTCAAAAAGTTCCACAGAGGATGACTTCAATCGAGCAGTATGCGTCATATTTTTATAATACTATAAAATTTAAGGTAGTTGGTTAGGTGATAATATAGAAATAAAAACAAACTTTATTAAATTACCTTAATCAAACAAAGATTCATTATAATGCGAATTGCTTTGTCAGGATTTACCGGTAAAGATTCAACGATATTAAGTCAAGTGGTAAAAACACTAGAAGAATCACACATACAGACACAAATTATGAATAGCCAAAATCAGGAAGTTGGTAAGGATGTCGACATGGTATTAGTACCTGGCGGTGACAGAGGTATCCTTAATTATTTTCACAAGACATCGGTGCAGTCGGCTCCCGTTTTGGGCCTTTATGAATCGAATTCTACCGGATTTCTCGCCCAGATTGACGTCAAAGGCATAGATCTAATAAAGGAATCACTAAAGTCCGGGAACTACGAAATAAGAGAAGAAGAAAGACTGGCTGTTAAGGTAGATGGGAAAGAAATGGAGCCTGTTCTTAATGATGTGGCAATTTTTTCTAACAAGAGTGCTATCCTGATGGAACATTTTCTCAGAATAAACAACAAAGATATTTGGCACGATAATAGTGATGGAGTTATTATTGCTACGCCAATTGGTTCCACTGCTTATGCTATGTCGGCAGGCGGTCCAATTGTTCTCCAAAATTCACACGTTGTTGTGGTGGTTTCGGTCAACTCATTGGACAACACCAGAAGACCACTCATTGTGTCTGATGAAAGTCTTGTAGAAATAGTAGATATAACATCAAGTCACCATTGTGAAGTAATATTGGATGGAACGTCCCGTGTTAAGATTACGGATAAATTGCAGTGTAACAAACATGAATTTCCTGCCAGGTTAGTAACGCTAAACAACAATTTTTCCGCCACCAGAATAATAGAGAAAAAAGTAAAATACGCTGAAGATCTTTTACGGATGCCACCAAGTGCTAAACTAATTCTCAAAACACTAGAGTATGAAGGCGCGATGACCCAAAAGGATTTAATTAATAAGACAATGTTACCAGAGAGAACTATTAGGTTGTCATTATCTCACCTGTTAAACCGAGGCTATGTGAAAAAGAAAATTTCCCTTAGAGATGCTAGACAAAAAATCTATGAATTAAAGATCTAGTATTCATTCAAGACTTTTGGTTGATTTCTTACTCTCAACAGTTGCTCTTATAAAATTTTCAAATGCCGGTTCTGGAAACCCAGGTCGACTGTGAAATTCACCATGGTACTGAATCCCCAGATAAAACCTATGACTAGGTATTTCTAGAATTTCGATCCTTTTTCCCGAATCTGACGACCCGGTAAATTTCATTCCGTTGCTTTCTATTAGATCTCTATACTCTTGATTAAATTCATATCTATGCCTATGACGTTTCTGAACCATGGTTTTTTGATATATCTTTGATGCAATAGAACCAGATTCGATTTGAATATTGTGAAGGCCTAATCTCATTGTTCCTCCCATCGCTTTGATTCGTTTTTGCTCAGGCATATACAGGACTACAGGATTGTGGGTCTTAGAATTGATTTCTGTTGAATTTGCATCAGATAGCTTGCAAACATTTCTTGCAAATTCAACTATTGCAAGTTGAAAGCCAAAACAAATCCCTAGAAAGGGAACATTATTCGCCCTTGCAAAATTGCATGAATTGATTATACCTTCGCTGCCCCTACTTCCGAATCCTCCGGGAACCAAAATTCCATCATATTCCATCAAATATTCAAAAATCTTTGAATTGGTATTTGCATTGCGCTTTTTAGGACCTGAGAATTCAAGTCTTTCTGAATCTATCCAATCTATTTCTATTCCCTTGCTGAATTTAGCACCAGCATGTAGTAACGCCTGAGATACACTTACATAGCTGTCTTTCAAATCTACGTACTTGCCAATTATGCCTATTTTTACACTCCCGTTGAATTTTAGGAAGGAATTGGCAATTTTATTCCATTTCAAAATTCTTGGAGTTAGATTCAAATTCAAACTCTTTGAAATAACTTTCGTAATCCCCTGATCAAATAATATTTTAGGAATAGAATAAATTGAAGGCGCGTCATGGCTAGACATTACGCAATCGGTAGGAATACTAGCAAACAGTGAAATTTTTCTGATAGTTTCTCTTGTTAACGGAGTTCTACATCTCACCGCCAATAAGTCAGGTTGGATGCCTATCCTGCGCAATTCCTGTACGCTATGTTGTGTAGGCTTTGTTTTTTGCTCTCCTACTGCATCCAGAACAGGAGCCAAAGTAACATGAACAAAGAAAGTATTGGTATACCCGTCTTCTAACTCCATTTGTCTTAATGCTTCCAAAAAAGGTAAGCTTTCAATATCTCCAACTGTTCCGCCACATTCCACTACTATAATTTCCAGATTCTCTTCTAGGGAAATTTTTCTCAACTGTTTTTTTATTTCATCCGTTATATGTGGTATTATTTGTACGCACTGTCCTAGGTATTTCCCTTGCCTTTCTAGTCCTATCACATTAGAAAAAATTCGCCCTGCGGTCAGATTATGGCTTGATTTTAAACTGATATTAAGAAATCGCTCGTAATTTCCTATGTCCATGTCACATTCACCGCCATCATCAGTAACGAACACCTCGCCGTGAGTAAGCGGATTCATAGTTCCTGCATCATAATTCAAATACGGATCTATTTTTATGCAAGTTACTTTCAGCCCGCAAAGTTGTAATAATTTGGCGATAGATGAAGCTACGACTCCTTTCCCTAAGCCAGACATTACTCCCCCAGTTACAAATATAAATTTTGGAGAATTGGTCATAATCGCTTTATAGAAAATGTAGATTGAATCAATTATAATTAAGTGTTTATTATTATTTAGCCGGATTTAATGTTACTTTAATGAAAAGTTTTATTATGGTATTTCACATATAATAAGTATATCATAATGAATTCTTATGAAAATAGTGACAATATGTTTGGCAAGAATAATGACAAAAATGAATTTGATAATAGGGAGTCATTTAAAGGAAAGAATGCATTAGATGCCTTGCACGAGGATATGGTCAAGGAGAAGGAAAAAAACCTCAGCTTAAAAATTTCAGATATATATGGAGTAGACTACGACGAAGCAAACGAAATTCACATAAACTATCATAATTTGAGATTAAGAAAAATGATAGAAAAATCTGAAATATTATCGAGTATGAATGCTTTCATAGATAGTCACCTTGATTTGAAAAGCCTCTCTACCCAGGTTGCCTTTGGTGAAATTACCGAAAATACTTGTATTGATATTTTAATTAGTGTAATGAAAAATCAGAAAGAGTCTAAAATCAAAGATAGATACATAAACTTCTATAGTTAGAAGATTGTAAAGCTATTACCACAGCACTATTTTATACGACCATTATGACAACAAATAATCTTAGATTTCCCAGTACGAATTCCATGCTACGAACACTGGTGAAGAATTCTTTTAAAGCTATTGATGAAGGGGAGTACGAAATTAGTGGAGACCGCCATTATGACAATCATACTTGTTTAAGCATGCGGAATAAAATTCTTCACTGCCAGCAGGCTCCACTCTTAACCGAGATAAAGTACGCATCTCCATCAAGAGGAACATTAGTAGACAATAAAGAAAAGAAGGTCGAGGAAATTGCTATGACAATGGAAAAGGCTGGAGCGATCGGTATATCGGTCTTAGCTCAACCATATTTGTTTAATGGATCAATAGAAAATATTTTGAGAGCTAGAAAGTATGTTACCGTACCCATTCTGATGAAAGATATAGTGGTAAGCGACGTTCAAATAAAAGCTGCTAAAAAAGCCGGTGCTGATTGCATTTTGCTCATAAAAACTGTCTTTGACAGCAACTTGGCGGAGGGCAGCCTAGAGACATTGGCAGAATATGCTAAGAAAATCGGACTAGACTTAATCTTAGAAACTCATGATGAGGTTGAGTTTAATGAGGCTGTAAAGATTAACAATAAATCAAATAAACTCTTCAGCTTAATTGGTATCAATAACAGGAACCTAAGTACACTTGAAGTAGATTTGGACACGACTGTTCGGATATTATCTAAAATTTCCAAAAGTAATAATATTGTGATTTCAGAAAGTGGTATAAGGGATCCAAATGATATCATAAAGTTAAGGAGTGCAGGAGCAGATGCATTTTTAATTGGAACAACATTGATGGAGAATTCTAAAGAATTGGGTCAAAGAATAAAAGAATTAGTCGAGAGTTAAGTCAAATCGATAAAGTATTATGTAGCAATTACCTAATTTCATTTCTACATATTTGAAAAATAACACTGATTTAGGAAAATTTGGAACGTACGGAGGAAGATTTGTTCCAGAGACATTGATTCCAGCCTTAGAGGATCTGGATAAATGGTACCAGAAATTGAAAGTGGACAAGTCTTTTCAACGCGAATTAAGAGGATTACTAAAAAACTTCGCTGGCAGGTCAACTCCACTTTATTATGCTAATAACTTGAGTAGACATCTTGGTGGTCCAAATATTTATTTAAAGAGAGAAGATCTGCTCCATAGCGGAGCTCATAAGATAAACAACACTTTGGGACAGGCCTTAATAGCTAAAAAAATGGGCAAGACTAGAATCATTGCAGAGACAGGGGCAGGTCAACATGGCGTGGCTACTTCAATTGCTTCAGCAGTTTTTGATCTCAGATCAGAAATTTATATGGGCGCAAAGGATGTAGAAAGACAGCAACTCAATGTTTTCAGAATGAATTTATTGAATTCGAAGGTGCACTCCGTACATTCGGGGTCAAAAACATTAAAGGATGCAATAAATGAAGCACTCAGAGATTGGATAGCGAACGTTCAAGATACACATTATTTGATTGGTTCAGTTATGGGACCTCATCCATTCCCTACAATGGTAAGAGATTTCCAAAGTGTGATAGGAAAGGAGATAAAGGAACAAGCACGTAAACTAACTGGAAAATTGCCTGATGCAGTGATAGCATGTGTTGGAGGTGGGAGTAACGCTATTGGCTCATTTTATCCTTTTATTAATGATAAGAGAGTCAAACTGATAGGAGTAGAAGCTGGAGGAGATGGTATACGAACCAGTTTCCATGCAGCGACATTGTCAAAGGGGAGAATGGGCATCTTCCATGGAATGAAAAGTTATTTTCTACAGGATGAAAATGGACAAATAAGCGAGGCTCACAGTATCTCCGCTGGACTTGATTACCCTGGAATCGGACCTGAGCATGCAAATTTAAAGGATACCGATAGAGCCAGTTATCCTTACGTAACGGACAAGGAGGCGGTCAAAGCCTTTATTCAATTGTCAAAGCTTGAAGGAATAATTCCTGCATTGGAATCTGCGCATGCTATTGCTTATATCATAAAAAATGCTAATAATTTCAAAAAGGATGAAACCGTTGTAGTAACCGTATCCGGCAGAGGCGACAAAGATTTGCAAATAGTAAGAGAATATCTCTCTGGATCAGAGGTTGGTATCGAAAAGAACATACAAGCTAATGGAATTGGACATACTTGAGCGTTGAAAATAACGTTACCCGAATTTTTAAAAATTTAGAACAAAAGAATGAAAAGGCATTGATTGGATATGTTGTAGGAGGTTATCCTACGTTGGAACTATCCAAAGAGATAATCGAACAAATGATCATCTCTGGAGTTGATATTATTGAAATAGGAGTTCCATTTTCTGATCCGATGGCAGATGGTCCAATAATACAAGATGCATTCACAAAGACTCTCAATTGTGGAATTGTTCCAAAAGACTGCTTAAATTTGGCAAAGTCAGTTAGGGAAAGACATAAGGAAACTCCATTATTATTGATGACATATTCAAATATACTTTATTCTAATGGATTAGAAAAATTCTTAACCCAGTCTAAAAACTGCTTTATTGATGGTTTCATTGTGCCAGATTTGAATTTTGAAGAAGCTGATGATTATTTAAAAATAACGACCAAGTTAGGCCTTTCAACTGTTTTTCTGACCTCTCCTAACACAAGCACCCAGAGATTAAGGAAAATAGCTTCTTCATCTACTGGTTTCGTTTATATGGTATCAGTTTTTGGAATCACCGGATCGAGAAATAAATTTGAAAAATACACCTTCGAATCTATTTCCCGTTCAAAATCAATTGTTTCCTCATATGGGAAACACTTGGCTGTGGGCTTTGGGATTAGCAATGCTCAAGACGGAAAGAAAATGATAGAGTCCGGAGCAGATGGTATTATTGTTGGAAGCTCTCTGATTAGAATAATTACAAAAAATGAGCACGATCAAAGTAAGATGATGTCGGAATTAGACATTTTTGTCAAAGAGTTGAAGGCTATTTGCAAGGTTCCGAATTGAGAATTTTATATTGACTTGTAATTCAATAATATGAATGAAATTCAACTAAAAGATAGGTTCCTGGAATTTCTAAACCTAAATCCGAAAAATAATTTTTTTGGAAATGCTTCTAACCGTAATGAAAAATATATCGAGATCAAAAATGAAGCACTAAATAGAAAATTTGATTTCATACTGGCAGCATGTAAAACAAAAAACATCAAGACAAAGGATATTAGAAACAGTACAATTGAGATGGATGCTGATTTAAGGAATATTTATGTAAGATCAACGTTACTAAAGACAATATCTGACAGTTACAAAATGAACGTTGATAAAATTGCTTTATACCCTATCGAAATTAAATCAGATAGGGACAAACTCGATGACAGACTGGCTAATCAGGTAATTGAAGCAATCCTCTAATTCGGTCGTTCAATAGTAATCCTAGACAGTAAACACTCCTCAAAAATAATAAAAAACGGCTTTGCTAGAATATTACCTTCGACTTTGATAGGTTATTTTGATGAATCTGATGAATTCGCAGTCATAAATAGGCACGACCGAGTGTACTCAGATAGCTTGCTAAACGTAAACAAAATACATCTCATCAAAAGCCTGGAAAATGCTGACAGCCAAATCAATGTTACCAAATTGTATAATAATTTAAGGAGGCTACAATCGATTCATCAAAAGCTGATTTATAATCAGATATTTAAGAAGGGACAATGTCTCTTGGAGGACGAAGTAATATTTATGAAAGAACTTTCGTCCTTAAATCAAAAAATCAACGTCAAGAAGGAAATTATCAAGACAATTCAGCAATATAAGAATTACAAGATTACAGATTTTACAGAGTAGAAGTTACTAAACCGGTATTATCATCCGCATATCCTAAGAAATTCATCCTAATCAAATGTGTCCTTCCTGCTCCAAATGTAATAGTTATTTCAAGATCATCTAATTTATCTGATGAATCTCTTCCCTCCAATTCTAAAATAACTGTATGGATTGTTTCGTGAGAAATTACTCTCTCTATCAGATCTTCGATATGGGCGAAGCTTTTCTCTTTGGATAATGCAGATACTTTAGAGACGACGAACAATAGTGAGTAACCTATTTGATCATCGGATTCAGAAATCGGATTATCATATGTACAGTATTCTTGAGAATCATCATATGAACAAGCCAGTGTGAAATCCACTATACCCACATCTTAACAGCATCAATTCTGAGAAAAAAACATTTCATTCATTATCAAATAGGTATGGAATATATCAAACTAAATATTTTAATTAGTAAATATGCGAATATTACAGTTACACGTAGATTTTGTAGAATATTTACCTGTCAAAAAGGAAATAAATGATGCTGAACTGCTTTTAAAGAATGAAAAGGAACGAATTGAAGAGACCGTAGTCATATTAACATCGATAGAGCAGGGAGATGATGAAACTCTAATTGGAGACTTTATAAAGGAAACCCTAGAATACCTGAAGAAAATTAAATGTAACTCTGTTCTAATTTATCCATATGCACATCTTAGTTCAACTTTAGAGCCTCCAAAAAGTGCATATAAATTAATGATCCAGTTAGAAAATGCCTTAAGGGCAAGTACAGATACCATTGTGGTTAAAAGAGCTCCATTTGGATGGACAAAAGAATTAGCGATCAAGGTAAAGGGGCATCCATTATCTGAAAATTCGAGATTCATTATCAAGAAAAATCCTGCGGGACATACAGGAACATTGGCTGATATTGCTCCTTCAAAATCAGACATAATAAATGAAAGCGATGGATCGTTTTCTAATGCGTTAACGGCTGAAAAAAGTCTAAAATCAAATTGGTACGTACTTGCTTTAGATGGAACATTGATCCCTTACAACGATTATAAGTTCAAAAAAACAGAAATCAATTTGGAGAATTTGTTCAAGTATGAAATACTCCGAAAAAGGACGGTGGAAGACCAACCCCCTCACGTAAAGTTGATGAAAAAATTAGGAATAGCTGATTATGAACCTGCCTCTGATTCTGGAAACATGAGATTTTATCCAAAAGGCAGGTTGTTAAAATCGTTACTTGAACAGTTTGTGACCAAAAAAGTTTTGCAATATGGAGGATTGGAAGTAGAAACACCCATAATGTATGATTCTCACCATCCGTCGATGCAAAGTTACTTCAATCGCTTTCCTGCAAGGCAGTACAATATTAAATCAGATCAGAAAGATTTGTTTTTGAGATTTGCCGCCTGTTTTGGCCAGTTCTTAATGACCAAAGACTTTCAAATATCCTACAAGAATTTACCACTCAAATTATACGAGTTAACAAGATATAGTTTTAGGAGAGAAAAGAGCGGCGAACTCGTTGGACTAAGACGGTTGCGGGCATTTAGTATGCCTGATTGTCATGCATTTTGTCAGGATATTGATCAGGCAAAAACTGAATTTTTAAAACGACTTGACTTATCAATTTCTGTAATGGAGGAAATTGGAATCTCCACTGAAAAAGATTTGGAGATGGCCATAAGATTTACTAATGAATTTTATGCTAACAATAAAGAGTTTGTACAACATTTAGTAACGAAGATTGGTAAACCCGTTCTGGTAGAAATGTGGGACGATAGATTCTTTTATTTTGTCTTAAAATGGGAGTTCAATTTTCTAGATAACTCTGGCAAGGCCTCAGCTCTGGCTACAGATCAAATTGATATTGAAAATGCGGAACGATATGGCATTACCTTTATAGATGAGTTGGGCAATAAGAAAAATCCCATAATTTTGCACAATTCACCTAGCGGAGCGATTGAACGTGTTATCTTTGCATTGCTTGAAAAATCTGCCAAGATGATGAAAGAAGGTAAAACACCTTATTTACCAATTTGGCTAATGAATACCCAAGTAAGATTAATTCCCGTAAGAGACGACTTTATCCCTAAATGTGTTGGACTATTAGAGCATCTTAAAATTAACTCTATTCGCGCCGACATTGATGATAGGGAAGATACCCTATCTAAAAAGATTAGAGATGCAGAAACTGAATGGATTCATTATACACTAATTATCGGCGAGAAAGAAGTTGCCACTAATTCGATTTCAGTCAGAGATAGGTTAAAAAAATTAAATTATTCTACTAGCTTAGATGAATTGATGAATATTATTAAAGAACCAATGAAAGGCAAGCCCGACCATCCTATCAATTTACCAGAGTATCTCTCAAAGCGGCCAAGAATTGCTTCCTAGTGTGTTTTAATTAGGTGGATAAACAACAATCAGAGATTGGACATGTATGGTCTAGACAAAAACCTAAGCAGGGTCTGGGTAGCCAACGCTCCTTCTCTATAATCATTGTTCTTTAGTCCTGTTTCTACAAAATCAAGTCCAACCAATCTCGCTGTGTTGCTTATGCTATTGATAAGATCTGATATTTGAAACGGATTTAATCCGAATGGTTCTGGTGTTCCCGTGCAAGGTAAATATGATATATCATAAACATCGATATCAAATGAGATATAAATATCCCGATTATATGTTTGCGATTTTAACCACTGTAGTATCTTCCCCATGGAAATGTTGCAATCCCATGCGTCAAAGGTAATAACACCGTTGTCTAATGCGAATTTGTTCTCTCCCCTATCTCCTTGCCTTATACCGATTTGAACCAAATCGTTCCCTCTAAGATAACCATCCTTAATCAAATGATAAAACGGAGTTGTATGGCACATCGACATACCCTGGTAATTAGATTTCATGTCACGATGAGCGTCAAAATGGATTAGTAAAGGATGGCTTTCAGAAAGCTCCTTATAAATGGAATATGTAATAGTATGTTCGCCTCCCAGGATAACAGGTATTTTGTTTGATTCGATTATTATTTTCAGCACGGAAGACAACTTGCTATCAAAGTCTACCCAAAATTTATTAATTTCATTAATATTGCTTATCCTGCCCTCCTTTGGTTTCACAAAATTTAAGTCACCAATATCATAAATCAATGCCCTTTCATAAATCTCAACATTGTCCTCAAAAACAAGGGTTTCAATTTGTTCTGCTGAAGCGATTCGAATTGCTTCAGGTCCAAAAGATGCTGTTTTTCCGAATGTAGTTGTAATGTCTATAGGGATTCCAATAATACATATTTTTGAGCCTTCAAAAGTAATAGGAATGGGAATATCACAAAAAGTATGCCCTGCTACCGTGCTCTCTGGAGGTATAGTCAAGCTTTCTAAATAGGAGATTTTATCCATGGCTGTTCAAATATATTACAAGAATTACATTGTAGGGTATTTAAGTCCAAAATAACTCATCAAGGTTGGATTGTCTGGGTTTTCCTATTATGGATTTAAAATTCAAATTTAGTGATGACAAGATTTGATCAAAGGTAGATTCCATTGTATCAAGATATTTCTCAGTATCTATATCCATCTTATTCGCTAATTCAACTGGTTTTACTCCTTCAATAGTCCTGGTTTTAACATAGGAAATAATATCTCCAGCTTTGAGTTGTCTCCCTAATTCGACAAGTTGTTTTGCGGCCTTTATATGTTGGGGGATTCCCTTTATGCTCTCCGTATTTTTATCTTTACCATCTAAAGAAATGGTGTGATGAATTTTGTTTTCTTGAAATTTGATCCCGTATTTTTCTGGAGATTTATTTATCATTACATTAAAACTCAAATCGGATAAAGGAATATTTTTTTTCTCGAGGTCTTCTGCTAGGGAATGAACTATTTTTTTTATTCTTGTTTTCGCATTTGCAAAGTCTTTCTCCGTAAAGATATCCTTTAAAACATTTAATATCTCATAAAATGCATTCCTAATAAACGGAGGGGTATGAGATTTCTTTCCAGTTAGTCCCTTGACATCGACAGTACCATCTTCTAGTACGCCCAAATAATTTTTCTTTAGATCACTAAATACCACATAACGATAACGCTTATCTATTTCTAAATCAACGCCTAGTTCAGATTTAGCCCAATTGGATATAGTATTCAAGCTATCAGGACTTGGATTTTTCAAAAACAGCGAGTCAGTATCCCCATAAATTACCTTGATATGATTCTCATCGCATTTGTTAATCGTCCTAGTTGTAGTCGTTCTCCCGATGGCGGCAGTAGCCTCCGCAACAGGCAGGCAATAGAGAGGAAATATCTCCGCTCCCATGACCCCATATGTGGCATTTAAAATTACTTTAATTGCTTGACTCACAACTCCATAAAGTTGTTTGTCATCTTTACCAAGGCTGGTATCTTTAGATAGATGTTTATAATAATTTACACGTAAATCACGCAACGTCCCAATTAGAATTGAAGTCATCCCCCTTTTTTTCCTACAAATCCAATGGGTTGTTCCCTCGATATGATTAAGTGGATCATCTTTGCACTCTTTGTGAGGACAGTTCACGGTTTCGTATGACAAATTATGTACCTTAATTATGCTAGGATACAAACTTGCAAAATCAACCACAACCACGTTAAAGTGAATTCCAAGCTCAGGTTCAACGACCAATCCACCTCGGTATTTTTTCTCTTTAATTATTGCTGTGGTTGATGAAGATCCTTTTTGAAGTAACTCATCTCTTCTAGGTATAAGTATATTCTGTTGTCGATGTTCAAAAAACATTAAAGAACGAATCCACTGATTCACTCCGAATCTTGTAATATCTTCAATAGACATTCTAGAGATTCTCGAAATGATTATTATTAGTTTCATAAGCAAGTTATCGTTAAATGCGCTCAATCTGTAAGTTAGATCAGCATCTTTAAGACAATATTCTGCAAGTTTTTCTAGCGAAAGATCGCTAATGCTTCCCTCAAATTCGATTTTTGTGTCCTCTAATAGTGCCTCACATATGGCTCTCAAAGTGAATTCTGAGTATTTATGGCTAAAGGCATAATTTTGAATGGATTTATTTTGAAATGTCCTAAAAAGATCAATATGAATTCCTGATTTAATGGTGACTGGATCGGCTTGAATTCCTCTTTTCACAAATGATTCTCTTTTTACAAGAATAGGTACGAGGTCTTTATCAACTGGCTTCCCTTCCGCAGGATCAATCGAAGGATCCTGTGACCTTGCATATAAATAAGGCATATCAAAATCATCACCATTGTATGTTAACACAACAGGATATTTCCTTAATACATCAAAAGCTAACAACAGCATCTCCTTTTCCGACTTGCATAGCATTATGCTTGGGTCTAACGTAGTAGGATCGATACTCTCATCCCTATTGAGAACATAAACTTTTTTGAACCCATCAGATGCAGACAAGCCGATGGCCGTTATTAGTCGATCATGGTCCCGTGCAGTTGGCATTCTTCCCTCCTCTGAATCAACTTCAATATCTATAGCTATTCTCTTTATGTCAGGTATAGGCTGATTCAGCAAACGCGACCATTTCAGCAAGAACTTGTCGTACTCATTGCTGTTGAAACTGTTTTGGAATTTATTGGATGTAAACAGATTGTCTAAATATTGGTCCACCTTTTTTGGGATTGGGAACTCATGAAATACTAAATTATTGCCAATTCTTTTATAAAAGGCCCCTGGAATTAGTCCTAGATCATAGAGATAACTTTCATGATACTTTATATCTGCTTCCCAGGAAGTAACTTTCTCTCTAAAGCTATTATCTGTACCCCCAATTGAAAGCGGGTCAGGTGCCAAAACTTTGAGTATTTCTATTTCTTCGTCTACAATGTCGTCGAATTTTTTTACCTCTTGAATTTGGAATTTAATAGGATCCGCATCTACAATGCTCTTTGCCTCAGCCGTAAATTTTTTTTTAACAAAACAGTATGGCTGATGTTTTTTTGAATTTGAATTCTCCAAAAAGTACTCGCTCCAAAAATAAGTTTGTGAGTTAGAAGGATTATAAAATTTTAGAAAAACAGATTTTTTTTCCCCTACGTAGAAGGAAGAAAGGAGTAAGGATGGTATATCCTCAGGTAGTTTCTTTGAATAATATTCGTCTTTCTTACCTAATGTCAAATTTACTTGCTGCACTATTGTATATTTTATTCTACCTTTTAAAAATTGATTAGTTGAGTATCGATTCAGCATGTGAAGTATATTATGAAAAAATTAAGATGGTTAGCAAACTATGAATGATGTTTAGGACTAAAAAATTTGTGCCGACAATATAATATATTTAGACATTTCAAGAGGATAATTAACATCTCCTAGACGAATTCAGTTCTAAAAACTAATTACTACTCAGACATTGATTTTCAAACATAATCAATCATTTTGTATTTTGGTAAATATATTTTCAAGTTGTACTAAATGAAGACTACCACAAACCCTTTACTTTCTGTTTTTATATGTAATCATTCCTGCTTTGTATGGCAGGTATTAAGGTGTGAGCTAACTCGTTTGAATGTAGTTCTGCCTATGGCGGGGTTGGAATTGCATTGTAATGTGAAAAATATTTTCAAGATATTCGTAATCCTAAAGTTAATATTATCATTTAACTAAATACTTGTGAACGCATCCAAGACAAAAGGCGGCGTCGGTAATGAAGTTGGCTAGTGCCACAATGTGATTTACAGACCTCCAGGTGCGCTCTTTACAATAATCATAGAATCATGAGTATTTCGGTATGAGATCAGTCTTAACAGGATTGAGCATTAAAATACATCTAAATAGATTCATTATAATGTATTGGAGATTCGATCAAAAAATCAGTGCTGACCTGATAGATTGAATCTGACATGGGAATGATCAGATAGATGATATCGAAGTATAGATCACTATAATGCTATCATAATTGCATTAAAGATGATCCTATAGAACAAATCTAGCTA
>JBGTFK010000123.1:0-5682 GCA_041747305.1 Candidatus Nitrosocosmicus sp. | reverse complement strand
GATTCATGCGCAAAAAAGGGAATAAAATAACAGATACCAAAAGATCGTTTATCTGACCTTTACTCTCAAAATAGGCAGGGGTCATTTTTCCTAGGATCTCAATTGTGAAGATGAAAATAGAAAAGATTTGTTTTAAAAAGACGAAAATTAAGAATTACCCTTCATCTTAACCCGTCCAATATCGTTACTAAAATAGGTAGCGGGTTCGGTGGAAACCGTGTGGATATCCACATGATTCCATTTAAGAATTCAAATTACGCATTCATCTTTAAATGAACAGGAAGTTGAGTGCAGTATACTCCAGCATGGATGTATCTTTAAACTTCTAAACTTGAGTCATCTTTTATTGATATTTGTTACTCTGATACTGGTAATATCTATGGCGATAGTGAGATCATTATTATTATCATCTGTAATGTCGTTTGTGATGTTGATGTTAATGTCTAGCTTGTTGGTTCTTTTGCAGATATGACCGTAACTGGGCGGCTTTTCAGGAAGATTTTTCCCAGTAACCCTGATTATTCCTTCTGTTTGTCTGTATGGTAGGTGAAATGAGTAACGTATGTATCCAATGGCCAGAATGAAAGAATCTGGAAAGAGGAAGGGTTTACCATCTTGTTATTGTTCATCCTTTCTAACTCAACATCCCAAGTATCAAGGAAATCATATGAGAAATGGATTTCACCACGTCTGACTAAAGATCTATTATAGGAAGGCCAGTGGATCATCACGAACGATAAATTGTTTAATCCCAGCTAAATAGTTTGAGTCAGGTGACAGAGCAGTTTAGAAGAATATAGCATAGCGAAGATGGATGTTCAAAAAGACTGATTTTCATTAATAGTTAAGATGTATTTGACACTCATATTGCCCCTACGGAAGAGAAGCCAGTTGATGGATATCTTATAGTAACCTATAAAATACTCACAATGAGATTCTTTACAGATTAAAATTACTCGGTTTAAAAAGGTGGTGATCGAGATGCTTAGAATAATATTACAACTTTACATCTTTAGTGAAAAGGTAATCGATAAAAACCGATATCTTTTTTATACCCTAGTTACTTTTCATTGAATCAATTTCTTTCTTACTTCCAAGCTCAATCTATCAAATCCTATTACCAATAATAAAACAATCAATAACGCCATTGCGACTTTATCAAGATTAAACGATTGCAAATAGAGAAACAGATAAAATCCTATTCCCCCAGCGCCAACTAGCCCCAAGATAGTGGCATGTCTTATATTGTAGTCGATCATGAAAAAGAAGTTATTTACAATATGAGGAACAAGTTGTGGTATAATAGCATGTATAAAGATTTGGGTATTATTTGCCCCTACTGCAACTACTCCTTCTAATGTATCTGCATCAATCGACTCTATAACTTCGTAGTAGAGTTTTCCCAAATAACCTACCGTATAAAATGTGAGTGCAAGTACACCGCTAAATGGTCCTAATCCTACTGTTATTACAAATATTAGTGCCCAAACTAGACTGGGAATAGTGCGTATTATCATAAGTAACGTTCTTACTACCATAGCCATAGCTTTTGGTGCAATGTTGGTAGAGGCCATTGCCGCCATGGGAAATGCTAGTACCGTACCTAAAACGGTTCCTGCTATAACCATTTGAATGGTCTCTATAGCGGATTGGAAGAGGGTAGGAGCAACCGACAGATCTGGAGGATAGAGATCTTGGAGAAAATCAACCAGGTGAGGCAATCCATCTGTAACTTTATCAATGGAGAAATCTATTCCAGAAAACGCCCATGAAATTACGGATATAAATATAACTAATATTATAACTGTTTTGATGGATTTAATAGAAGAAACCTTTGATAAAGTCATTATTGATCTCTTTTACCAGATTATCTGATATTATTTGACCGTTCTTAATCAATATTACCCGATTCGCATATTTTAAGGCCATGTCAATATCATGTACAACAAATATTACTGTTTTTCCTTTAATATTTTCATCTTTGAGAATCTCTAAAATAGTACTAGCAAGTGAAATATCCAAACTAGCCATTGGTTCATCAGCCAATATTACTGACGGTTCCTGAGCTAAGCAACGTGCTATTGCTACACGTTGTTGTTCACCCCCACTAAGCCTCTTTGCCGGCACATTCTGTTTATCAGACAATTTTACTTTTGATATGCATTCCAAAACCAGTTCCTTGTGATTGTGAGGATACTTGTGCAAAATAGAATATAGGGGATTCATATATCCCAATCTTCCAATCATTACATTCTCAAAAACACTTAACTCCTTGATTAATTTGAACTGCTGAGGGATAAAGCTGATTTTTCTTCTAAGTAAGAGCTCATCCTTCTTCTTTAAAGAAAAAAAATCATAGTTATTAAATAAAACTCTATTTTTATATGGTTTGAGCAAACAAGCCATACTTCTCAACAAAGTAGTTTTGCCGGCTCCACTCTGTCCTAATATTGCAACAAGTTCACCCTTTACGATCTTAAAGCCGATGTTGTTTAAAATTGTAGCATTGGAATTGGTTCTGACTGAAATACAATCAAGTTTAATTTCAATTCCATTATCAAAATTCGGAGGACTTTTTATCAAACCAATTCTCTAAAACCTGTATGGATACTAAATATGAGGAACTTTAGTAATATTAAGGGCGTTTTCCAAACTGCTTAGGTGTTCATCATGATCTATAGGGATATACTCGTTTGCTCCAAACAATGCAGAGTCAAGAAGTTGAGGATTTTCCTCCTTTAGATCTATCATGGCTTGTTTGAAAGATTCAATTAATTCTGGGGATACTACATCTGTTCTGTACACTGCACTATGGGTTGGGACAGGACCAAAACTATCAAGTACCTTAATTTGTGATTGTTGTTCAGGACTTAGAAAAGTAAATACTGCCCAGTCATCACCCGCGGCAACATCGACTTCCTGATTTAAAAGTGCTATCAAAGATTGCTGATAACCTCCACTAAATACTATGTTGCTAAAGAATTCCATTGGATCTCCACCAGGAGATAACAAATTCAATTTGACTAGTTCGGCAATTGGAAAGAGATAACCGCCCGTTGACAAGGGTCCAGAAAATGCGACAGTTTTATCGCGCATATCTTCTAATGAGTTTATATCAGTTCTATCATTTAATGTCCAATATTGACTCATATATGAAGTCGCATTCACCGTTTCTCCGCCTGTCGCATTAAAGGGTTTTTGGTCCGCCATGAAAGCCAGCACTTTGCCATCATTTTGTTCATGTGCAAGAAGAGCAGGTCTACTGCTCATGAAAGCTATTTGAGTAGATCCAGATTTTAAAGAGGCCAAAGTAGTGGTATCATCAATCGGATAAAATACTTCTACGTCAATACCTAATTTAGTAGAAAAATACTCGGCAAGAGCCTCATTTTCTGTTTCAAATTCACTTATGTCGCCCTGTGGTACAACTGCAATAACTAGTCGATCCATGACATTTTGTTGAGCACTTGCTTGTTGACCTTTAACATACATTACGTCTGAGTTCAGACTCAAAACTATTGCAAATAGGAAAATACTACCAAGACCTAAAGATAGATGCATCAAAATTTTATTCATATCCCTAATTTTTCTGCTCATGTCTTATAAATGTAGTTAAAGGAATAAAAATTAGACATGGCTAACATATCTTAACGGAATGACACAACATTAATGAAAAAAAGGATTAGAGTTGTTTTGAATGTTTTAACGGCTCAGATTTTCATGGATGTAAAGTTAAGCACGGAATGACACAACATTAATGAAAAAAAGGATTAGAGTTGTTTTGAATGTTTTAACGGCTCAGATTTTCATGGATGTAAAGTTAAGCACGGATACTTATATTGTATTGGTATGTAAATAGGTTGAGCCATTGTTTTACATGCTCTGGATTACAGTTCTCTTTTCGACAAGGAAAGTAGTCATCGAAATTTTCAGTTCTATCTTTGATATACTGCATTCTTCTTTCGTTCATACTTTTCTCCTGATAGGAATGTTTTTTCCTGAGAGGAATGTTTTTTCCTGAGAGGAATGAATATGATGACCTAGTTAGAAACTCACAGGCTTGCGGGTACCAGGTTCCAGCGTCAGTAGATACTGGATGTTCCATAGATCTTTACTATGTTTGCTAGAAGCCTTTCAGCCACAAACATGTTCCTTTCATTTGATTTATTAGCTAAAAAAGTGCGAGAATTTGTTTATTTTCTGGCTCGATAGCTATCCACAACCAGATATATTTGCAATCAACCTTGAGCACTGTCTCGTTTACTACGAACTCGCGTATTCTTCTTTGGTTTTTCTTGTTCAGCTAAGGTTTGTATTTTTAATTCCAATTCCAGATTGTAACGTGGCTTCGCTTGATAAAGCAAGATATTTTTGAGATGTTCTCCTGAAAGATATATATTGAAAGTACAAATACAGACCTTGATACACGATTCTGGGGGTGTTTTATTTCTGGTGATTATTGATGAAACAAGACGTCTCCAAGCAATAGGTTTATCGTTAGATGAAGAGTCCTTTCGATCACTCTATTACTATTTATACATGGTAAGGTCTATTATCATAATTGATATACTAGTATTTTCGAGAAGATTAAGATTGTTCTCGTTCTTTAGGTATATTTTGTAACTCCTCGATTTATCGACGGGTTTTGTCAATAAGCCATCTGGTTTAGTTTGTCTTATTAAATAAGCAAATTCTTTTTCACCGTTAATGATAAGATCATCTTGGTCTTTAAAATAATTCATATTAATAAACTTGATAGTATCATTCCACGTATACGCTTTTATTGTGTGAATTAACGTCGGTATGCTATTTTTATTATCATCATGCAGGTTCTCAAATACTTCAAAATAGTCTATTGACTTTTCACATTCTTTGCAATACATCTTTTTGTCATTATCCTTACATTTTAAACATTGTTTTATAAAGACCATCTTAGTCGATATAATAGTAATTTCAAATTACTAGTTTATTGTTATCATACCATTTTGATATTATATACTGGCAAGGTATTCCTCCGCCTTTATCAAAATCTGGATGGGTTAAAGAATTTCATTCCATACCATCGTTCGTATCGTTACTATTAATAGGTAGATAGTTCGGTGGGATTAAGTCCCTTATGGTATAAGGGTTCGGATGTTTCAACTATGATTAACTACCATAAATATGCGTTCTCTACTTTAATGCGGGCCATTAGGGATCTAATTCAAAAGTGAATGAAATAGATGAAATGATAATTTAGTAATTTAAAGGCCCTTTGCAAAGTCTAGGAATGGATTCCCTAAATTTATTGGATGCTCTAATTGACTTGTCCTCTGTTTTTATACAAACAACTACTGCGGTGAAAATAAATTAAAATCACTAATGAACATAAAACAATAATTCTGCTAATAGTCTTTTATATAAATTTGGCTCGCATTTAGCAAACAGATACTATAAGTGCAATTGCATAATCATAATAAAGTGAAGACATAGAATGGAAAAGAAATTTTCGTCGATAAGGGCAATCGTTGATGTTGGCGGAAAGACAACACACTGTGTAAGTTGCGGTAATACGGCAACTCAGGAAGCAATATTCACTGTAGAAGGAGCTACCATTATAGAAAAATACTGTGATTCATGCGCAAAAAAGGGAATAAAATAACAGATACCAAAAGATCGTTTATCTGACCTTTACTCTCAAAA
>JBGTFK010000122.1:0-35831 GCA_041747305.1 Candidatus Nitrosocosmicus sp. | reverse complement strand
TACATTAAGGACAGAACAGAAAGTTTTGACGATTATTTTCCTTGTCGAAAAGAGAATTGTAATTTAAAGCATGTCAAGAATTGGTTGGACCTATTTGTAGATAGTTATAATAGAAATATCAGGGCTTAACTTTACAGAGCCGAACTTTGATTGAATACAAGGATAAAAACTTATCTTACTTTTCAACTCCACCAAAAAAGGACATTGGATAAAAAAATAAGAAAAATAAATGAAAGAATAATTTCTCGGATTCAATCCGAGCTATTTTAAGATTACATAGAATGTCACCTAAAATTATATCAAATGTGTGAAAAGACCCCACTGACAAAAGATTTAGATAGAAGATATATCCCCGCTAGAAGTAGAATACAAGTATTAACCAAAAAATATCTAATGCCTAGCCTCCTATTAAAGCATAATTTATTTGATATAACCATATAATGAATTAATAGTCACCATTTAATCAGTAGTTAATAAAGCATTTACTGACAACCTTTATATGTAATTATTGTGCCATATTGGTAATGTTTAACAAGATCATCCTATTTCATGATAATATCCCATCATTACAAGAATCCATTGAAAGTATAAAACCAGTTGATTAAATGGTGTTGATAAAAGAAAAATGACTTTACAAAAAAGGAAACGTAATTGAATATTCCAGTTAAATGAATAGGAAATGAATAAGAAGTTGATGACGACATGGTAAATAGAAACAGTACAACAACAGATGAAAATAATACATATCTTTCACCAAATGTAGGTGGATTACAGGATAATCAAATAACCTTTGTTAATTTTTCCAATAATTACTGCATATGTATAATCGATATAATTGAATCTACAAATAATACATATGATATATTAGAATCTAAAAAGATCAAACAATACTACTCTGTATTTCTCAATACTATGACCTCAATAATAAAGCGTCATGGTGGTAAAGTAATTAAAAACGCTGGCGATAACTTGTTATATTATTTTCCAAGAACAATGAATCAACGTAATTATTTAGATTTTCAAGATGTAATTGAATGTGGATTATCGATGATCGATGCAAAGGATCAGTTGGATCTGTTGTTGAATTTAAATGGCTTACCTCCTATAAATTATAGAATAAGTGCAAGTTATGGAAAAGTAGAACTAGCGATTGTAGCAAATTCTAGTAGTGGCGATATTTTTGGAACACCTGTAAACATATGTTCTAAAATAAATCATTTAGCATCATCAAATCAAATGATAATCCATAGAGATCTTTATCAAATCATGAAAGAAATGCCGTATTTCCATGACTATGTATTTGAGGAATTAAATCGAAAAAAAGGTGTTGACTATTCAGAGAATAATAAGGATGTATATACAGTTTATTCTGTTCATCGACTTGAAGATACCAATAAACAAAAAGAAATAGAAAACAAAATATTAGAATTGCACGCTGAACGTAAACGTATTAATCAAAATAAAAATAACTCGTCTTTTAATATTTTGTTAATAGATGATGACAAAGATATTCTTTTTACATATACATCTATGATTAAGAACCAAGGCTTTACTATAACTTCTTTTTCGAATCCATATGAAGCCCTTAATGACTTTTCCACAACAAATCCATATTTGTACGATTTAATTATAATGGATATACGAATGCCAGGAATAAACGGTATTAAATTATACTCTAAATTTAAAGTTATGAATCCCAATGTAAAGATACTTTTTGTGACAGCCCTAGATGCTGTTAACGAATTGTTAAGCTTATTTCCTGAAATTAAAGAATCAGATATTTTGAGAAAACCTGTAGAATCCCAACAATTACTAGATAAGATAAGCACAGTAGTAAGAAATTAGTTAAAAGACAAATTGACTTAAAAAAGTCATAATACAGGTCTTTTATTTAGAGCTTGTTCCGAAGTAAGATAGGTAGTAGTTAATATAGCAACGATCCATATTATTATTTTTTTGTAATAAACGACCTTCAGGTTTTCGAGAAGCGTAATTAAGACTCTACTGATTACTGCGATGAAGACCTCTAGAATATTTGGTTAAACTACAGAATTAGACGCAAATTATGAAATTGGAAATAATGATATTGTAATTTATAATGGTAACTTGGCAAATAATTTAAGATTAAAAGACTTTGAGTGATGTTTCACTCATACTGCTAGCTCAATGGAGATTAGGTTTTGTTATAAGAAATTGAGAAATTCATAAGGCGATACCTGTTAGGCCAATGCGGATATCGAGAACGCAATCTATATAGTTATTATTCTTATTTCACAGTCATAATTTTTAATAAATAAAATTTGATCTTTGATATGGTTCAGGCTCGATTTGTTCCTGCGTTTGGTTCGGGTTGGGATTCTAGCATGGATCTTAATTCAACAGGAATGCTAAAGCTAAAAGTACTGCCAATTCCATTCTGGTTGTTTGATGCCCAAATTTTACCTCTATGTGCTTCTATTATGTTTTTTGAAATGTATAGTCCTAAACCAGTTCCACTATCTGACCTTGAAATAAACTTCTTAAATAGATGATTCATTACTTCAGAATTAATTCCTTTACCCTTGTCACTAATACTTACAATTACTTCTTTACGGTCCTTTTTCATCAATACTGTTACAGTTATTTTTCCTCCTTCAGTAAACTTTCTTGCGTTACTTAACAAATTTAATAACACCTGGGATATTCTAGCCTTATCTCCTTCTACCAAGATGGATTGATCAAGAACTTCTTTTGATTTAGTTTCATTGAGAAAATTACAATCAATGGATACATTTTCTTCTTTTTTTTCTGAATTCGTGATAAAGTCCTGAATGGTATTTTTTACAAGCTTAACAAAATCAAATTGAGAGGTATTAAGATTTAATATATGACTATCTATTCTGGAGACATCCAAAATATCGTCGGTTAGCTTTTGTAATTTCTTTGCGTTTCTATATATCACTTTAATGTCATTTTTCAATTCGAACTTATCGATCTCACCAGTGTTATTCTGAAGGGTACTATTAATCAAATCAGAAAGTCCCAGGATGGGCTGAATTGGCGTACGTAGTTCATGAGCAGCTATGTTAATAAAATCATCCTTGAGTTTTTCGTTTTCCTGTAATTTTTTAAGATTTTCTCTGATTAATGAATTAGCCTTTTTCAGGTTAGCACTGTATTGCACGCTTGACATAATAAGTGCAATAACATTTACAAAATATCCTACGTCTTTGAGAACGTGTGCCATGTTGTGGGCGGTATCAAAAGACATGGCAGAAAAGGCCATGACGACCTGTGTAAAAACATCAATTACAAGATACAAGGCAAGTCCCTTATACACGACATCTTTTTTTAGATAGAGTTTTTTCTTGTAAAAAAAGAACAATACCAAACAGAATAGTATTAGAGGTGGTACCTCGTACGGCCTGTGCACCGAATAATCATCCAAAACGGATGCGGGATAAACCAAAAAAAGTGAGCTTAGAGCCGTTACTATTGCAATAATCCCCAAAATAAATATATAAAAAATCATATCATCTTTTTTTTCAGTAATGGTCTTTTTTTCAATTTCTCCTTGAGGATTTGATTGTGATCCGATATCATACACTTGTTCTATTTCTTCTTTTTGAGATAGCGACGAATATTTTAAAATAGCAATTAGTAGCATCGCGCCAAGGAAGAAACGTCCTGCAAACCAAGTTTGAGGAATAAAATACTTTATGAATGACACATTCTCTATTAAAGCTAAAGATACTATAACATGGAACAGATCAATGGAAACACTGATGAAAAATCCTACACCAATAAAAAGACTGAATCGATCTCGTAGAACCCTATAGCGCAAAATGTAATAAAAGGATAGAGCCGCGCCTAGTATTACTGCAATCAATTCGATGTAAAAATGATGTATCTCTGAAGAAACCCATAGTGTAGGGTCTAATGAGATTGCTAAGAACAGAGATAGCAGCAAAGATGGCAAAACTACTAATTTAATTATGCTTGATAATATTGAATCCTGGGAGAAAATATGAGTGAGATTTGTCAAAAACATCACATCTTTTCTTTAGAATCAGAAAAAGTGCGCGTAAGTATTTGACAGGCTAGGAAATTCTACTAGCCTATTTGTTATGAATTCAAGTCCTAATTTGTTTCCAATACCGACGACAGTAAAAATTAACGAATCCAATATTGGTCAATTACCAACTATTGGCTTTGGATAACTTTTTTTTTATGATCGATACAAACTGTTCACCGCTTAACGGCTTTCTCACAATTTCTGTCATTTTTATTTCAGGCAATGCTTCCACGAACTCGCCAACTAGATCCAGGGCAGTTACAAAAAGAATATTCAAATATGGATCTATAGCTTTAAACCTATAGAATAGCTTTATCCCGCTTATTCCGGGCATTCTTATATCCATAACCACCAAGTCATAATTGTGTGAATTTTTTTTTGCCAAGGTTTCTAGAGCTTCAATAGGATTTGAATAAGAATGTACTTGATATCCTTCCTTTTTTAACAGTGAACGATATGTGTATAGAATATCCTCTTCATCATCTATTAATAAGATACGGTACTGTTTGTTTTCTATTTGACTAGGTGGCTTGATTTCATTTGAAGAGGACTGATGCTTAAGGGCTTCACCTTGTTTGTTTGTGATTAGTATTTTTCTATTATCCATTATTGTGTAATAGGAATTAACATTTTTGCTAACCCCATTCAATGATAGTTTAATCTCAGATATTTCAAATTCTTTACTAAATGTTGAACTAATTAATAAACTATACAAGTTCTTACCTATTACTAATCCATTTGATTTAGACAAGCTGTTTATTTTGGCGCATTCATTTACTACCGAGCCAAATAAGTCTACTTCCTTGTTATTAGAGCCCAAAGCAACTTCTACTAACCCATAATTCATACTAATTCTATAATTGATTGGGGGCAAATCTTCTTCTGCCAGCTCTTGATTCAAAGGCTTGTGTGATTTAATCATTGAAGTGCTGCAATCAAAAACGTCTTGCAATGCCTGTTGATTACCAAGATTTGATGTTTTTGGAAAGTAAAAAAACAAATTATCTCCGCTATTTTTAATAATTTTTCCATGGTATTGATTAAGTATGGTACTCATGGAATTCAAAAAAAGTGAATAATACTTTCTTAATTTTTTAGGGTCTTTTATATTTGCAGTTTCTTGAGTGGAATTAATTATATCGATAAATCCTATACAATATTGTTGTGTGAAATTAATAAAATTTATTTGTTCTTGATTGCTTTCTTTAGTTAAACTATTTGAATCTATATTTGATCTTGGATTACCTGCGCTGGAACTATTGAAAGTATTTTCAGAGTTATTATCCTTATAGTAATTAGATAGGTTGTTTAAGCTATCTATCATGTTTATAGGGTAATATAGATCATGTACTATATATGGTTTTTGTTTTATATTGTAAATATATACCAAAATCACTATAGCAATCTCATTTTAGCGAAATACTTGAAATATTGGTCATTGTAGTTCAATATCCTAAGCTAACACATCTTATTAAAACAAGGTTTAAAAATATTTCTATTTGTAACACTATAATGCTGTTATATAGATCAAAAAAATGAAAACAAAGATATTATATATTACGGGTTTTTGGGTATTGTGACGAAGGTCGTAAGACTGGCCCTTAGGTCAAAACATCCAATTCTATTACCATAATTATTCCATCATATCGTCAATTCTTTTTAGTAATTCTTCAAGTTCAATTGGTTTTTGGATAAACAAATCTCTGCTTAATTGGGAATAGTCTTTTTCTCGAAATTGTTGATAATATGCCTCGCTAGCGGTCAAAAAATATATTCTAATGTTATTGTCTATTTCCTTTATTTTCTTGTACAAATCAAAACCATCTAGATGTGGCATCTTGATATCAAGGAGTGCTATATCATAGTAATTTGCCTTAAATTTTGACAACGCTAAACAAGGGTCATTGAACGTATCCACTTTAAATCCATGGATTTCTAGGATACGTTTAAAAGATAACGTAATGTCATCCTCATCGTCTACGATAAGAATTTTTATTTTATTTTTTTTTGATTGTCATTTCAAATACTCACTCCAGAACTATTTTGAATCATGTCAGTCTTAATTAATGGGATTCTAAAAGAGAAAGTTGCACCTTTCTCATCTTTATTATTTTCAGCCCACATACTTCCGCCATGAGACACAATGATATTCTTTGAAATGTACAACCCCAATCCAGTACCTTGAAACGATCTAGTAGAAAATTTGCTAAAAAGATGTGGAAGGATTTCTTCTGAGATCCCACTTCCGGTGTCTTTAATTATTATTTCTGCGTATCCGTACCCGTTTGAAACTCCTTTTGATATCTTAAGATTTATCCTGATCAATCCGTCTTTTTCAATGAATTTTATAGCGTTGTCGAGCAAATTTGAAATAACCTGAATAATTCTTGCCTTATCAGCATGAATAAGAGCATCCGGCCCCAAGTCTTCATTTTGTAAGGTATAATGTAACTTTATCCGCCTTTTATAAGAATCGAGTTTTTTTAACTGTCTTGTGTAATCCTTGATGATGGTAGTTAATAAATCGTTTAAGTTAAAAGTTTCTTGATGTAATAAAAGTTTGTTACTTTCTATTTTAGTAACATCTAAAATATTTTTTATCAGAACGTTGAGTCTTTTAGCATTTCTAAGAATCGCTTCTATAGATTCATTTTTATTAATATCATATTTTAATAAATTTGCAAAAGTCAAAATACTTTGTGTCGGAGTTCTTAGCTCATGAGCAGCGATATTTACAAACTCATCTTTTGCTTTGTCGGCCAGCCGCAGCTTTTTTATATATTCTTCTTTGAGATTGTCGGTGTCTTTTAGTTTTTCATACTGTTCGGTTTGTTTCCATAATGTTTCAAAAATGGTAATAAATGATATAATATTTGGTTTACTTGTAGAATATATTGCTGAGCCAATTGCTTCTGTAAACTTTTGCTTTTTGTCATTCTTTAATTCCACTATAAGCGAGTACTTTTTATCCACGACCAGTATGTTTATCCTCGCATCAAAAGGCGATTCGATACGTCTAACTTCAATATTGTCGTTTTGACTTAGATTATCAATCTCATTTTCTGCATGACTAAATGATGGAGTAATTATTCTTATTTTTATATTTCTATTTGAAGCATCTATTAAAGATTGTATTATTCCGTCGTTTTCCTCCCTCATAAAAACAGTTGAAGTTGTAAGGATAAGCATTATTTCGCTAGCACTTGATTTTAAAACATCAAAATAAATTTTCTTAGTTTCAAAAGGATTCTTAATGACATCTACAATTTCGGGAACGATGCCTTTCTCAATTTCATCAATCTTCTCTGTTGCAGAAATGGATTTATCCCATAGGTTCTCAAAAAAGAAATTATGTTGCTCTACAACTGCCTTTGAATTACTGTACACGACTTGAGACAATAATTCTAAATTTTTCATTGTCGCCGATGCAATGTACTCGTTTTCGTTTACTGCAAAAATTCCTTTTAGCCCGGGTAAATGATGTACTGCAGCTATCTTCAATAATTCTTTGCAAAAAGCAATATTTTCTTTAGTTACCTCGGTAATAAATCTAGATTTCACATTTCTTTTCTTCAAGTCAAACATCCCTTTATTAAAAACTTCTATTCCGATAGCGACTGAAGGCCAGTACTGGTCTGCACAGATTAAAAGACTATTTCTAGAATTATTTAAGACATTGAGGATTGTTTTAGTGGACTCTTCTAATCCTTCTGCAGTACCTATTTCCTCCATCTTATCTAAAAAGTTATGCATACATATTAATTTTTTATATAAAATGGTATTAAATGGTTTAGATTGTTTTATATTGACAATAACACCAAAAGGTACGAGAAATATTAGTTTAAGCATAGAGAATTAAAGTATGGTGAAGATTCTTTTTTATTAAAGAAAATATATTTGTTATCCCTATTTTCTCCAGGAATAGTTGTGCCAACCGGTGCCAACTGATGTTACGATGGAATTGAATCATTTTATTACTATTTCATTATTATTATTTTTATACTTGATAGCTAAACTTACCCATTATGAAAATGTTAAATATTTGAATATTTTATCATAAATACAATATCGTGAAATATTTCCTGTTCCGCTCAATTACCCATAGGTGCATAATAAATGCATGAGCGAGAGTTTCATGAGAAAAACGGAGATTTGAGAGATAAAAGTTTCCATGGTGAAGGCATAGGAGGATCTAGCGATAGCCCTTCAAAATCTATCAACGCCATAAAAGGAATCAAGTCGAAAGGGGAAAAGACCGAGGTTATATATGGAAGTGAAAAAACAACCAAAATGATCTTAATAGTTCTTGACAATACATCAATCAAGTGGGATAATTACACAAACTCCCAAGGACCTTCCATTGGAATGGGAGTCAATTCT
The DNA here is from genome assembly GCA_041747305.1 of Candidatus Nitrosocosmicus sp. Classification (GTDB taxonomy): domain Archaea; phylum Thermoproteota; class Nitrososphaeria; order Nitrososphaerales; family Nitrososphaeraceae; genus Nitrosocosmicus. The sequence continues at coordinate 27,397 of JBGTFK010000122.1, read as the reverse complement.
ATAAGGAAGGGTTTTCATGATGCCTATAAAAGGGGCGTTTTAATACGTTTTATTACAGAGATAAATAACAGTAATTTACATTATTGCGAAGAATTTATGAAAATTGCCGAACTGCGTCATCTCGATAATGCAAAAGGCGGAATGGCAGTAACTGAAAAGGAGTATATAGCTACTGCTAATCTACAAGAAGCCCAGCCGGTTGCTCATCTCATATATAGTAATGTTAAGGAAATTGTTGAACAACAAGAAGAGGTTTTTGAAAGCCTCTGGGACAAAGCTATTCCTGCTGAACAGAGGATTATGGAAATTAGAGAAGGTTATCAAAGAATATCCACAAAAGTAATTGACGACTGGAATGAAATTTATAAAAAGATTAACAATTTAGCGGAGACATCTGAAGAAGTGTTAATTTGTTCAGATATTAGCATGCTTAAATTAGCATATCAGTCGCTTTTTGACGTCTACCAGAAAATAATGGACAAATATGACAAAAAGCATCATGAGGGAATTAGATGGATAATTTCAGTAAATGGGAAAGAAGACATAGAGTTAGTGAGATTGTTTATGGATATCGGAATTAAAATAAGGAATATAAAAAGTCTCCCCATAGTTAACTTTTTAGTTACAAATAAAATACTTCTCTCCAATATCGAAAGCGATGAAATTACAACTGATAGTAAGCAAATAAAGAATATGCTAGTTAGTAACGATCCTTTTTATATTAAATATTATTCATCAATCTTTGAAGATTTATGGAGAAATAGTACCGATGTAAAGGATATCATTAATGATATCGATATGGGCTATGATCCAGTGAGAATAGATATTCTTTCAAAGTCAAAGAATGTACACAATCTTTATGAAACAATAGTACGTTCTGCCAAAAAGGAAATAATGATTATTTTTCCATCCGCCCGAGCCTTTATTAGACAGCACAAAGCAGGCTTGGTTTCATCCATCTTTGAATCGGTAAAGAATAATAATGTAAAATTAAAGGCATTAGTGCCTTCTGATCATAGAATATCTTTGATTATACAAGAACTCAAAGCTGACAAAGATTTATTGATGTCAAAACCTTCTGATATTGAGTTTAGAGTTATTGAAAACTTTTTAGAGACCAAGTCAACTATTTTGATTGTAGACAAAAGAGTTTCCTTGGTAATGGAGTTAAAAGATGATTCAAAAGATTCATTTTATGATGCTATAGGATTATCAACTTATTCAAATAGCAAGGCAGGTGTTTTGTCATATGTACTTTTCTTTGAGAATTTATGGAATCAAACCGAGATATCAATGACGTTAAAAAAAGCCAATGAGAAATTAAAGGAAAGTGAAGTACTTCAAAACGATTTTATTCACATTGCTGCTCACGAACTGAAAAATCCATTACAGCCAATCCTGATGATGTCTGAGGTAATAAAGTCTATTTTAGAACAAGATGTACTTCATGATGGCAAAGGCGAGATAAAAGTCAATCGAGCTCACTTAAATGAGTTATTGGATATCATTATTAAAAACACTAAAAAGCTTTCAAAACTAACCAATAATGTACTAGATATAACTCGAATTGAGTCTAATTCTCTTAGATTAGAGAGAGAATTAATTGATATTAGAAAATTCTTATCTGAGAGCGTCTTTGATTTTAACAATCAACTTAATTTAGACAGGAATAAGTATCTTCTAGATCCTCACCGTGATGATGAGGAATTGAAAAATAATCATCCTAGGCTATTGTTTTTAGAAGACGAAGTTGAAAATTCATTTAATAATTATCGCTCAAAGATACAAAGCTATTATGTTGAGATTGATAAGTCTAGAATTTTACAGGTTCTTACGAACCTCATAGATAATGCTCTAAAGTTTACTGATGAATATGAACAAATTATAATAAATATAGAAAAATTTAAAACAAAAGATTCGGATTTTGTAAAAGTTTCTGTAAAAGATACAGGTAAGGGTATCGATTCTGAAATATTTCCTAAACTATTTACAAAATTTACTGCCAAATCAAGTAAAGGAACGGGATTAGGATTGTACATCTGTAAAAATATAATAAAAGCACACGGTGGCCAAATCTGGGCCGAGAACAACGTGAATGAAAAGGGAGCTTGTTTTGTTTTTATAATTCCACTATCACCTAAATGCCATAATTTTTGAGAGTAAGCTATTTTAATTTAATATATAATGATACATCTATGACTTGATTCATGGGAATGCAAATCGTAGTAGTATTGAATATTTTTGAAATGATTCTGGATCAGGAGTTATTGATTACTGATTGAACGACCCGGTTCAACTTATCTAACGATACAGGTTTGATAATAAATTCATCAATTGAGATCCCATCATTCAATTTGGAAACGATATCTGATTTCGATATATCTTGTGCGGTAACAAAAATTACCTTTATATTCGGACTAATTTTTTTAAATTGATTAATCAATTCATACCCATCCATACCGGGCATACGTATGTCAGTCATTACTAGATCATATTTTGAATAGTTCGCTTTAAATTCATCTAGTGCCTTAAAGGGATCTGCAAAAGCAGAAACGATTAGTCCGGACAATTCCAATGCTTTCTTATAAACTACAAGTAAATCCATTTCGTCATCGATTATTACTATACAGTTTTTATTTTTGGAATCTGGAGATCTATTCTGTGACACGGTCTAACAGATTGGTATAATGGCTAATATATAAAAACATTCAGAATTATCAATGATAAATATTAGATGACTTGCGATATTGATCTATATTCGACGATGACAACAACCCTCAATGATGATATAGGCTTAGATTACTTAAACATAGACGGGAAATGAACATATGTTTTATCTAATATATAGGATGGCTAACGATAAATTTGTTGATTAAGAACTTTTGTGCTTATATTAATATCATCGTGGTAAATATAGATATGATCCCTGGCATACGGACGACTTGAAAATATGCTAAAGATGAATAGGAAGATACGGTTTGTGAATTTGGTATACGTATTATAATTAATTTTGTGCTAATAGTGTAAATTATCCTAATTTTATGAGAATATCTATACTAGAATCGAAGCCTAGTAACAAAATTGGCTCCAGAATCGGTCCTAAAATAATTCCTAATTGGATTTTTAATAACTTTTAATTTAGATAGAAAAGAAATTAATTCTTTGATACTTTGATATATTATGTATTTAAAAAAATTTGGGTTTTATTTAAACCCTATTTTATTACAGGTTGAGGATTGGAATAACATGTGGGACGCTAAGATCGGTTCCTAAGCAAGCCAAAACTTCCACGATTGCTTCTGCACTTTGTTCTGTTCCTAATACTTGTATTAAGGCTCCAACAGTTACATATAGACCAGGTGCTATACAAATGTCCTCTACTGTTGCGAGTGGATCTAATCCTAATGCAACTAGAAGGTCAACTATATAGTATGGATTCATCTAATTGAGCAATATATAATTCACATGTTGTTGGGTCAACTGTGGGGATAGGCGTATCTGGATCAACTCCATTTTCGTATGTGTTGTTATCATCATACTAGGTTAGGTATCATGATCTTTTTTAGTGATAAAGTTTAGGTATTTTTTATCAATAGATAAATTCAGAATTAACATTGACAAGTTTAATGTAGTATATTTCACATCAACTTTTAACATGAACAAAAATCAAACCAAGTTGGCATTTTTGTCAATATTTATAGCAACTGCACTTATTGGTTCAACAATAACTATAGGCGATAACATGGCTTCAGCTTCTAAAAAGAAATCCAATGAATCAGTAGAGGTAATAGAACAATCTTCAGGCACAGGACAAGATTCAACATGCTTTTCTGAGAATGGAACCGCCTTAGCATCATGTAATAATGTTGCATTGTCATTTAACTTAAATGATGGTAACAACGCAGCAGGTCAACAATAAACTCCTTTTTTTATTTACCTTATTCTAATTAGTTAAGTTAATTAATAATTTAGACTAAAGTTTACAGAATAAAGGGATTAGATTAATTCTTATTTTTTAATCAGATTCCTATTATGAATAATAAAAGAATGAACTAGGTCTGAAGCATGTATATAAACACCCATCGCTACCTAGAATGTAACCAACTCTCTATCTCGCAACTCTTGAGTTTAATTAAGAGTCAGGTTTTCTGTTTTTTATACCAAACTTCAAGTCCAAAGGACCTCTAGATTGTTATTCTATTTTGAGCGCATATAGACATATTATGTCTAATATATAATAATTGAACAAAATGAACTCATTTTTGAACAAAATGAACAAAACAAAAATCATTTATAATTGTGTTTAAAGAACTTATCCGCATGACCAAATCGAATCTAGTAAGAGAATCGTTAATCAAAGGATACTTGAATGGAAAATCCTACGATGAATTAGCTTATGAAAATGACGTTGCAAAAGGCAGTGTCTCTAATGTTATTAATGCATGGACAGATAAGATAGGAATTCCCGACATCTATGAAATCAGAGATTTCTCTATCATGTTAAGAAAATCAGGGATAACATTAAAGCAATGTGTCCAAAGCTTTAGATTTATTCAAATACTCTCTAATTTTGGAATTACAGATGAATTGGATTCCAGCTATATTCCGGATATTTCTAAAAGTACATTTGAAAAAGAAGAAGGGAAATCACTAATCAAAAAAAAGAAAATTGGCGAAAGGAAAAAAGATAATTCTCCAACTCCAAGAACTAATTTTTACTATTTCATAGAAAGCATATATAATAATTGCAAAAAAAATAGGATTGAATCCACTAATCTCATTCAATGGATAGACGATTTACTTGAATTTGATCCATCACTTACTGAAAATTCCAACGATGTTTCTTCTGGATTTAAACAGGATATCGATGGTCCAAAAATGTCTCAAAAATTAGAAATGATCAAAAAAACGCAATCTTGGGAGTCCGAAGCCAAGTTGATTGATAGAGAAATTCAAGTTCCTTTTATTTCTAAAATAAACAGCTACATACGACAAAAAAAGTCAAATGTTCAAAACCTAGACTTTCACTCAAAGCAACTACAACAAGAAATAAGATCTTTAGAAGAACAAAAAAATATGCTGGACTCTAGAATTACAAACCTCAAAAGAAAAGAAAGTATTTCCTTGACCTATTTAGATTGGTATAAAAGCCTAAAACAAGAGCTATTTTATCTATTTGGCATAAAACTAGAGGAAGAAGTCAGCAGCTTTGTAAATATGTTTAATGATTTTAAGTACTATGACTATAATCCACTTCAAATAGTAAAAGAATACAAACAAATTGAATCCTTAAGAGATGAAAAAGATGCTATTGAAGGTATTTTGGGGTCAATAAAAAAAACTCGTGATGAAACACTGCGTGAGATGGAATCCTTAGAAGAGAGAGAAAATTATTCAAGACAATCCTTAGATATTCTTCTAGAATTACGCCACTCTGGTTTTGGATTTAAAGAACTCAGGCAGTTAAAAATACAGTTATTGAAATATCGATAGCAAATAATATATCATGGATTGATGCAGGAAGAAAACTCGTTAAAGACATTGAAAGTCAATACGATGATAAACTTGGATTTGAAACTAGGATAAACGAAATAAAGGAAGAGTTTAAGAAATTGGAATACGAAGTCCCAGGTTACAAAGAACGTTTGCAGTCGCAAGTTAATGCTTTTGGAAGGCTACAATATCTCTATAAATTTGGTGTTACCGATGATGATATTATTAATATGAGTCATATTGTAACGGCTTATTTAGATGGAAATATAACTTTTGATCCTAAACTACAATCTGAAAGTTTAGTTGATGAAAATAAATTAATAAAAAAAACATACTATTGGAATTCGTTAATAAATGAAATAAGAAATTTAGGGGATATTAATTCTCAAATTCGCAAGCAAGGCTCTGTCCTAGAATCAATAAAAAAAGAAATAGATGTGTTAAATTCTCAGAGACTAAAACTTAATGATCAAACTTTGTTATCAGGCCAAATACTCAACTCTTTGTTTGGCCGACTCTCATATTTTATAGAATCCCTAAAACAAATAATGACCACTGCTCAGCAACTAAATAAAATCTTCATCTTTTACCAATCGCATTTTTTTATATATGTGATCACAAGTGGGAATTCAAAGGACAGCAACGGTGATATAAACAAGCAGGAAAATGAAGAAAAAACAGATAAAGAATGATCGGATTATGAGGCCTAAAATCGAATAGTCCATTCTCACAATTTATGTTAAAAAAATAATTAACAATTAATCTAACGCTGATCAAATTGAGTATAAGAAATGTTCTAATATTATTTTTATCAATCCTCTATGAAACATAGTGGTGATATAATCGATTCTTACAACAATTCTATGACTTAATCATGTTGTAATTAAGAATGAGTATTTGATTATTTATCCGCATTAGAATTATCTAGGCTGATAACAAGCTTTATGTTCTATTTAATAACAAAAATTCATAGCAATACTTTTGAATAAGAATTATTAAATTCAGATATAACTAATCAGATTTTTTGAAACATTTGTAATAATAAAAAAAAGTTGGTTAGAGGATTCCACCAAGAACTGCGTCAACATCAATTCCTAATAAGTCAACGTCAATTCCTAAGCAAAGCAATAAGTCGACAATTGCTGTAACAGTTAATCCTGCTTCATCTAATATGACAATTAAGGCTTCAACTGTTGCTAATGCATTAATTGCTAGACAAATTTCAGCTACTGTTGCGGTTGGTTCTAATCCTAATGCAACTGCAATATTAGCGAGTGTGCCAGCTGGTAATGCTTCTAAACATCCATCACATACTGTTGGATTTATTGGTGGGAGAGGTGTTTCACCGTTTCCGTTTCCGTTTCCGTTGGTATCATTATTACCATTGTTGCTTCCGACATTTACATCACCACTGCTGCCAACTGAACCAGTACCGTCACATCCTACTACTACAATAACACATTCTAAACTTTGTCCGATATCATCGGCGTTTCTAATGTCTGAGAATATGGATGCGTATGCGTTGATGTTTGAATTCATATTCGCATTTACATTAAATGCCATCATAAACAATGCTGCGAATGCTACTACGGTCAAGTACACTTTACCTTTTGAGGTATTTTTTTTAGAATTATTGTTCAATATCTATCAAGAGGGCATATCAAATATATAATAAAAGAGATATTACTAACGCTATCCTGAATTTGTTCCGCTAACAAAAACCAAAAAATGGCTATATAATTAATGAAGGTTAAGGTTTTCGTTGTTGTTGTAGAGTAATACCAACTTAGTTTTTACACAGATAAAAATTTAATGAAATCACTTGCGGTGTTTCTTTGATAGAATAATGTTACCTTACAAGAGTTCACGAAAAATTCTATTTTTTTATTTTCAATTTAATATTGGAAGCAAGTTCCAATGTTCAAATTTGGTTTGAATTTTCTATAAATGTTTTAATCTTCTTATTTATATAAATTTAACTGTATCTAACATGTATTTATTGGATTTTGATATATCAGTGTATGCGTTGCTATTTGATGGTAGTATAAGGCAATATTTTTTGCATTTGTTCTAAAGATATCCATTAATTAAATTAAATTATTTATGACGTATCTGTATTTTTAAATACTTCATCTTTGAATTTGATTTCCCATCAGTTCAAGTAGATATAATAAAAAGAATTTAGAGCAATAGCAATTAGCTCTATTGTGCTTGCTCAATCAAAAAAAAAGAAATAAAAGGCGGTAGGTATCTTGCAGCAATGCTATTTCTAAAAGTTCGATTGATTACCATTTATCTATTCGTAATGGATTACGCTCTCTCTATACAACACCCAAACATTCCAAAATGTCAAGAGCAACAAACAAGTCTACACCTGCATCTAATAATAATTCTAAGAATTTATCGGCAGTAAAGTTCTCAATTGATAAGCAGACATCAGCATTATTATCAGCAGACAAAGCTGTAGACAAAGCTTCTCTTTGAGCATTTGATAAATCAGACAAGCATTCTTCGCACATTGCCGGATCGATAGCTCCAACGGGTTTATTATCGCCAACAGTACCTGTGCCACCACATCCTACAACTACCTTTACACACTCTTGACTCTTACCTATGTCAGCCTTATTATCAGGGTTATCAATGTCAAATGCATTTGCTTGAAAGGGCGTTGCATTTACATTTAATGCCATCAATAGCAAGGATGCAAGTGCTACTGCTGCTGTTACAGTAAAGTATACTTTACCTTTTGAGGTATTTATTTTGGATTTATTGTTCAATATCTGTATCAAAAGAGAACATATCAATTATTAAATAAAAGAGATACCGCTAATACTTTACTAAATTTATTAACTAATTTGAGATAGACATAGAAGAATGATTAGGAAAATAATAGCACTATAAAGCTAAATAATCAATATTTAGATGTTAGAATAGGAGAAGTAGAGCACTCCTATGGCAAGGTTAAAGAAGAAGCTTTTATTATTCCATTAATTATCTCAAATTCGTATATAATTTTAGAATTAAAATCATTTTTTGATGTTAGCAAATATGAAACTTGAATTTCAGGAGATGCAACGATCTGATGGATAATTTTGCAAACGGCTTGAGGACTCCAGTGCAAGTAATACATTACTGCGCTCAAAAACTTACAGCACGAATAAACAATGTCCTAAATACAACTGAAATTGAAAACAATACGTATTACATTAGAAAAGAATTTTTTAATCTGCTGGATTTGTTAGATCAATTATCCTCTTATCATTGCCATAATAACTTTTACAAACATAAGGTAAACTATCAAATCAGTTATCATGGCGATAAAATACATAATAATCTGTCTATGGTATATGCTGACAAAAATAAAATAAAACTATTGATAGATAACATATTGATAAACGCCATTGATTATGCCAAAGCAAAGGAATTGTACATTTCCATTATAAAATACCAACAAAATGGTGGTAGTTATCTATGTAATAATGATAAAAGCGAGAAACTTGAAATAAGAATAACGGACGATGGAATAGGAATAGATGATCCTATTTTTGAAGAAATGTTCTCAAAGTATAAAACTAATTCTGACGATGGGCTTGGATTGGGCTTGTATTTGGCAAAAAGCATTATTGAAGCTCATGGTGGACAAATCTGCGCACAACACAACAAAGATGGAAAGGGAGCCACTATCTCATTTTGCATACCGGTAAATGAATAATCAAATACTAAGTTTTTTAATCGATTCCCTTGGATCATTATATTAAAACAAGTGCAAAAAAGAACTCGTGCAAATATTCGTCCATATTATATAGTTCCACCGAAACAGTGGTCTATTTCTAGGTGGTTAAACCATACAAGCTATTCTAAGTGTGGTAATAATAACCACCATAGCCGCAGTGAAAAAGAAATTCTACCTGAGAATTTCTAAAGAACATGAATAAATACCCCCGGAAAATAAGGATGTAGGTTATGCGTTATAAAATAAAGAACAAATTGATTTGACAAATACGGAAGTTAGTTATTATGGTTTATTGATATTAATATTCAAAATATTTTTAATTATTTGGAGTTCATATTCAAATGCATTACCAAACGTGAGAGTAATCTTATTTTGAATATCAATGGTGATTAAAAAATAAAATAAGCTATTCCCAAGAAGTTCCCTTTAATTTTGCATATTTTAAATATGCATTATTCTTATCTAGTCCTTCTGTATTAGCATTTCTAAGATCTGCCTCAACGAAAATAGTCTTGTACATACTGCTTTGCCTAAAATCCGAGTTCTGCAAATCTGACCACATGAAATTGGTATTGCTTAATTGGCTTTTAGAAATATTAGAATCTTTTACTGTAGCGTACATTATCAAAGCTTCAGACATATCAGAACTTTCGAAATTAGTTCTTGTTAAATTGGATTGTACGAAATTGGTGCCCATCACTATTGAATTTGTAAAATTACATTCGGTAAAAGTTATGCCATTAAGATATGCTTTAGAGATATCTTTATTTGAAAAATCGGTTCCAGTAAAGTCTAATTTTAAAGTTAGATTTTTTAAACGCCACTCATTAAATTCGTTTACATTTTCCTCAAGAAGTAGTGTCAAGCCCTCCTCATCTTGTTTGAGATTAGACATTTTATAGTACTATTTTTAGAGAATCAATATTAATTTGTCGATTTTTTTTTGGTTGCCAGTTATCTATAAGCTTAAAACTAATAACATCACAACTTATTCCCTGTTGATAATTGATAGCCTTCTTTTTTCTTGAATTTGAATTGGTAATCATCAAATCATCCACCGGTCAAGCTTGTAAACTTATTGGTTCTTTTTACGTGTGCGATATAGTCTAAATTTGCTAGTGCGATCATAGCAGATTCTCTTACCTCTTCGCTCTCATCATTTAGTGCTCGCTCAAGGGTTTTTCGTGATTGCTCGGATCCTATAACTCCCAATGCTACTGCGGCTTCATGTCGAACGAAAAAGCTTGAGTCGTCGAGCACAGCTTTTGATAATGCCTCTATCCCACTTCTAGATCCCAATTGGCCTAGAGAAAAGGCTGCTTCGTGTCGTACAAGCTGGTCTGAATCATTTAATAGAACTCGTCCAATAGGTTCAACGGCTTTTTCTCCAGAAATATCTGCTAGTATGCATACGGCTCTAGTTCTTATTACATAATCCTTATGGTCAACTAGATTCTTAAAATATGTCTCGTCTTTATTATCAAAGTGTTGTTCCATATCCATTAACAAGTCTAGTCTATTATCCAAATAGATTTAGAGAAATTACAAGGATTTATAACGGTTTGTAAAATTCTCCCTACCGATAATTTATCGTATATCTTTTTTTCCTAACAAATTGTGCTGACACAATAATGTCTTTGTAAACCAAATGAGTAATTTATAACATCATAATAAATCTACAAATATAAAATGCATAGTCCTATCCCTAAATAAATGCGTGTAAGATACTGGAGACTCAGCCTAAATGATTTAAGAGATGGAACTTATCCTATTGATAATGTAAATCATTGGGAGATTAAATGTTTACAAGGTGACCATGAGCATTTTGGTGTATTTTGGTATAGATACGGGACGCCATTTGATAAGGAACCGGTTAATGGAATATGTTTCTACTACAACGAGATACCGGTTGAAAAGGTTAAAGATATTGCAAATTTTCTCAATTCAAAGTTTGGTGGTAAAGTAGCATATAGACAAACAAGGGGATTCTTGCAAGGATCTAAAGAATTTGCAGATAAACAATCTATAGCTCAACTTGCAGAAGAACTGAGTTTAAAATATAACGCACCTATTGAGATGACACTCGAATTTGAAAGAATAGATAAAGATCAACAAGAAAAAATAATAACTTTACCCTTTAGCAAGGCATTACCCATAGTAGGTCCTGATTAACATTTTTTTCTTGATAAATGCGTATTTTGTAACATTCGAATCAAGATACCTATATATTATTAAAATTTCACCGTTTAATTGGCCTTGTAACCATGAGTAAGGAAAAAATATTTGTCGAAAAAAAATTGAGAGGTTCTGGAGGATATGCAATTGCAAAGGTTAGTGACGATGAACAAAAGAAAGCAAATTTGGGCGGTCCTGAGCTTTTTTTGGCAGGCATAGGCAAGTTAGATAAAGACAGATTTAAAAAATATTATTGTAACAAATGCGAAAAAGAATATCAAGGAGCGCCTAATCTTGAATTTGAAAACCCCAACGAAGATTTGGGCGAGAACATAATATTAAAAGAAAAAGGAGAATACAAATGCAAAAACTGTGATTACATTATAGCCCAGTATAGAAAATTTGATGAATCAAAAGATGATGCGAACTTGGAATCAAAAAAAGAAAAAGTAGAAGAAGGAAGAGAAGTAGAGCAAGAGAATGACAGGTTTGATAAAGTACTAGAAACAGAAAATAGAAACGAAAGCAAGAGCAGCAATCCAATCAATCAAATTGAAAATAACAATGATGATAAAGCCATTGCAGATGTGGAATCCACTTATGTACACATTGAAAAAATAATTGGGATGTCAACTTATGATAATAATGCACACTTAACTGGCAATGTACAAGAAATTGGTTTAAGAAAATTATTAGATGGAAAAGTTGAATTTAGTTTCAAAATAAAAGATTCAAACAATGAAATTAAAGAAATAGAATGGAATAAGATTTCTAAAATAGGAGATATAATTATTTTGGCAGATCAAAATTCACAGTCTAACGAGAACAAATCAAGAGGTTCTGGAAGTATTCACAACGTTAGTAGTGGTAATAGCAATACGGACATCAATAGTTTATCATCACCAACACCATCACCAACAACAGTAAAATTAGATACTAAAACGTGTAGAAATTGCAAATACAATAATGAAGCGGAATCCGTTTTTTGTGAAGAATGTGGTAAAAAATTAGAATGATTAGTTTATTTATTTATTTTTAATCCAATTCGCACATCCACTACCCGTGAACCACGTCCTTCTTCTAGGACCAGTAACGGATTAATATCAAATTCTTCTATTTCTGGAAAATCTATAATTAGCTGAGATAATCTTAGCAAACAATCAACTACGGATGTAATATCTGATGATTTTTCACCTCTGACACCTTTCAATAAAGAAATTGTTTTGATTGAATTCACCATTTCCCTGGCTTCTGATTCAGAAATAGGGGCCAGTCTGAAATTTACATCCTTCAAAATCTCAACGTAGATCCCCCCTAATCCAAACATCAGCAATGACCCAAATAATTTGTCTTGTTTTGCACCAAGGATTAATTCTTTGGAATTAGTCACCATTTCCTGAATCAATACACCTTCAATTCTTGCGTTGGGATTATAATTTTTTACACTAGACATGATAGAATTATACGCATTTCGAACATCATCAGTATTTTTTAAACCAATTTTTACACCACCCGATTCTGATTTGTGTATAATGTCTTTTGAAGATATTTTCATGACAACAGGATAACCAATTTCTATTGCAGATTTAACAGCATCATCTTCATTATTTACTAGCATACTTTTTGGAACTGGAAATCCATATGCTTGAAGTACAGCATAGCCTTCATCCTCTAAAAGATTTGTTCTGTCTTGTTCGTAAACGTTTGATATAACATCCCTAACTTTCTCCTTATTAACGGAGAAAGATGGTAGGGATTCCTTTGTGCTATTTAACCAATTACTAAATCTATACATCGAATCTAATGTTCTTATGGCAGGTTCTGCATACATAAAATGAGGTACTCCTCCTTCTGACAATATAGACTTGTTTTCAACACCTTCAGCCAAACCCATTAATGCGGCTAGCATTGTCTTTCCACTATTCTTTGATGTTCGAATTATTGTATTAGCTAATTCATTATAATCTAATGTCGCAGATGGAGTACACATTGTTACTACAGATCCAACATTAGAATTAGACAATACTTCAACCAATACTTTTTCAAACCTATTGAAATCCGCATCACCTACTATATCAACAGGATTTCGTGAGGATCCATGCGGTGGAATAATTTTAGATATACTTTCCCTTGAGTTAGAAATATCTGCCATTTGTATGTTATATTTGGAACAAGAATCGGTGGAAATGATTGCAGGTCCACCTGCATTAGAAACAATTACAACCCCCATATTATTCATTGGTAAAGGTTGTTTTGAAAAAGCGGTCGCTAATTCAAATAATTCCTGCATTGTATCTACCCGAATCACCCCAGCTTGCTTAAATACAGCATCATATACTTCGTCTGAACCCATCAATGCGCCTGTATGAGACATTGCGGCTCTGGCGCCTTCTGGAGTTCTACCAGCTTTTAAAACAATAATTGGTTTTCTTTTTTCCAAAGTAATTCTTTTAGAAGTATTCATGAACCGACGTCCATCATGGATATCCTCTAAATACATTACAATTACTTTGGTATAAGGATCATCTTCTAATAATTCAAGTATATCAGTTTCATTCATATCTACTTTGTTTCCCATACTAATTACTTTGGAAAATCCTATTCCCTGAGCTATGGCATCCTCTACAGTAGCTGCGCAAATAGCTCCGCTTTGAGAAACAAGAGCTATTTCACCATGTTTAGGAGTAATTTTTAAAAATGTTAAATTCATAAGATTTTGATCGGTAAGACTCATTATTCCAAGGCAATTGGGCCCTATTATTCTGATTCCATATTTTTTACCAATGTCTTGTACTTGTTGTTCCAATTTTGCTCCAGTTTCGTCAACTTCTTTAAAGCCTGCAGAAACAATTATGCAAGATTTTATATTTTTTTTTCCTATTTCTTCCATAACTGCAGGAACGATTCTATTTGGAGTGGCAACTACCGCAAGGTCAATGTTATCATCTACATCAAGTACGCTTTTGTAGGCTTTTATGCCAGATACCGACGAACTAGTGGGGGTAATCGGATATATTTTTCCCCTATAGCCGCTCAATATATTGGAAAAGATAGCTTTACCTACTCCGGGTTTTTCTGATGCTCCTATTACAGCAATAGAAGATGGTGAAAGGAAAATGTTCTTTAAATTTTCATTGCTCAATAAAAAAGTAATATCATCTGGTTATAAAAATATTAAAAAATTTAGTTTTTATATCAAAGAAATATTTATCATCTTTGCTAAATGTCTTCAAACAAGTTGACGATAGATATTGATACTCATGGACTAATAAGCGATCTTCAGAAATTGATAAAAATTCCGAGTGTTTCTGCAAGAAATCAAAACTTGGAAGAGTGTGCCAAAGAGATCGTTGCGATGATGAAAAGAATAGGAATCAACGCAGAGTTGATATATTTTGATGATGATCAGAAAAATTCTACACCTCCACTAGTTTATGGAGAGGTCAAATCCAAATCAAATCCAAATGGGAAGACTTTATTATTTTATAATCATTACGACGTACAACCAGAAGAACCTAGGGATTTATGGGAATATGAACCATTTGAAGGTAAAGTAGAAGGGAATTTTATTTATGGGAGAGGTGCCTCCGATGATAAGGGTGAACTTGTAACCAGATTAAAAGCAATAGAGTTTTTTCTAAAACAAAGAGGCGATGTTCCAATGAACATAAAGTTTCTAATTGAAGGGGAAGAGGAGATCGGAAGCAAGAATATATCAAAATATCTAAAAAAATACAATACAAAATTTAAGACCGATGTGGTTATTTGGGAATTTGGATATATAGATCAGGAACAAAAACCCATTATCAGTTTGGGGATGAAAGGTCTTTTATACGTAGAATTGACAGCACAAGGTGCCTCTAGAGATGTTCATTCTAGTTTAGCTGTTTTGATAGAAAATCCTGCTTTGAGAATTGTCCAAGCATTATCAACATTGGTCGATAGAGAAGGAAATATTTTGATAAAGGATTGGTTTAAAGAAGTTAAAGAATTATCTGAAGAGGAAAGTTTGATCGTAGACAGCGAGCCATTTGATGAGGAAAGTTTTAAAAAAGAATATGGAATCAGCAAATTTATCAATAATCTTAGTGGCAAAAGAGTAAAGAAAGCTTTAACTTGTGAACCAACATGTAACATATCTGGACTAAATTCAGGATATTCAGGACCAGGTGCAAAAACCATAACCCCTTCAAAAGCAATGGTAAAGATTGACTTTCGTTTGGTTCCAAATATGGACCCGGGTCTCCAGTTTAAAAGGCTAGAGAAACATCTAGAAGAAAACGGATTTGAAGATATCAAAGTCACACTTATTCATGGAGAAGCCGCTGGAAGAACTGCATTAGATAATCAGTATGTAAAAACAATTGAAAAATCTGCAAATGAAATTTTTGGAGATTCAATAATATCAATTTCATCTGCAGGTACTGGACCTATGTATGATTTTATTGATTTACTAAAAGCTCCTTGTATTTCAATTGGTGGAACCTATATATTCTCAAGGATACATTCACCCAACGAATTTGCAAAGATCGACCTTCTTGAAAAAACTACTAAATGTATGATAAAAATCATCGACAATATTTCAACGACTGTAACATGATACATATTTTTGATTTTACTTATAAGCATGAAACAAGATTTTACTAATATTGGGTTTTGAAGATAAGATAGAGAAAGACTACTTACAAGATTGGAAAGAGACAGTAATTGAGAAAGTGCAAGAAAATGATGACATAGTAAAGATAACTGAATATGTACTTCATATTGCTAGAATTATCGATTATCCCAACTTGAAAATATCAGAATATATGAATATCATGAATGAGATGGGTAAAGAGTTAACCTCACAAATAAAATATACAAAAAGTATGAGACCAACCCATA
Organism: Candidatus Nitrosocosmicus sp.; assembly: GCA_041747305.1. Taxonomy (GTDB): domain Archaea; phylum Thermoproteota; class Nitrososphaeria; order Nitrososphaerales; family Nitrososphaeraceae; genus Nitrosocosmicus. The sequence continues at coordinate 11,112 of JBGTFK010000122.1, read as the reverse complement.
TTATTGAAAAATTGAACGAATTTTTCTTTGACGACAAAAAATTTCAACCAAATATTAGTGACTATTATAACCCCGTCAATAATTATTTAAACATAGTATTAGAAAAAAGGACAGGAATTCCCATAACGCTATCTTTAATCTATATTCACCTTGCGAGTTACATGGATTTTAAACTCCATCCCGTTAATTTTCCATCTCACTTTTTAGTCAAATACATACTAGACGAAGATTCGGACGAATCTATAGTAATTGATCCTTTCAACAAAGGTCGAATCATGGATGACTACGTCTTGCAAGATCTTTTGAACAAGGCATATCCTAGTTCTACCATTTCTTTGTCTAACGATTTGATGAAGAAGACAAATTCATCACAAATCATAATTAGAGTCCTAAATAACTTGAAAAATGGATACATGGAAGTGGATGATTTAAACAAAATAATGAAAATAAACGAAATGATTCTCTCCTTGGATAGCACTAGTTCTGAAGCGCTGAGAGACAAAGGCATAATTTTATATAGAAATAAGGAATATCAGCAAGCTTTAGAAATTCTTTATAAATATATAGATTTGAATCCAGAAGCAAACGATATTGATAGAATATTGGAATTAGTAAAGCAAATTAGAAATATGCTTACAAAGTAGATTTTAAGTTATAGGTGATCTTGAAGATATTCTTAGAACATGACCAAAATCAGAAGTATTTCTTGCCCAGTTGGAATTATGTGATGACTGCTAATGAATTTTCATTTCTTCATGTCCAATAGTTGTTTGATAAATTTTAATAATATAAAAAAAGTCACAATAAACCAATACAATTGAAACCGTTAGCGGTCATTACTAAAATATAAGTATTAGTTGAATGAGTAAAAAATTTAACCTAAATTCATGTCAAAATTGGCATTTTTTCTCCAGGTGTCAGGTTTTATATATCATAAATAGCGGAAATCCGCGGTGTATCCATCATATTCCAACATAGATCCAACTAAAGATTAAAAGTAAATGGATAAAGAAACTCCAGATGCTACAAATATGATAAATTTCCTTTATAATGATAGATAAACTATCAGAAAATGGATCAAAATAGAAACTCAATCTTACATGATAGGTCCAAATGTGATTTATTCTACGAATTTGTAAATAATTCTATATTAAACATAATAAATTTAGATATTCTTATTTATTTTGAGAAACAAATCTTTAGCATTTTTTCTCGCTTCTTCAGTTATTTCTTCGTTAAAAATAGTATTGCTCAAAGAATCAAGTATTACTTGCCACTCTTTTTCGGTTAATTGAATATTCTTTTTATCAATATTACCCATGGTAAAATTTTTCAGTTTTCTGTAATAAAATCTTATTTGCGTTTAATATGTGAGGAAGCAAGTCTCCGAAAATGAATTAAACAGTGCAGCAGCAGTAGGAGTCCTAATGATAACTAACTGGTTTTTGGAATCAAAAAGGGTTAATTTCTAACCTCTGGCGTTCTCAGCTTCTCAGGTTCTTTTCGATATGATGTAGAAACCATGAGCAGAAATAATCAAAGCGGCCAAAGACATCTTTGTAGCAAATACCAAATTCCATGGGGTATCAGGATTAGGATATGGCATAAATAAATCATCCAATCTTAACTCACCATTAACCAAGTCAGCAGTGATTAATGCATTCCATATTATAAAATTATAAAAGAATTCATAAATTGAAATTACTAGTATTGCAAGAACTATCAATTGCAAAATAGATCTTACACTTTTTGGGATATTTTTTACCCTATCTGCTCCAAGTTTAGTAACGCAATACCACGCTACCACAGAAACGATCATAAGATAGGTTACCAATTTTGCTAGCCCCTTAACTGGAAATTCGGTATTAACCAAAACCTCCCCTATTATGACCTTTCCAGTATTCAAATATTCATTAAGACTTACATATAATGAATAAAATGTAATTGCAGCCATAAAAAATGCACATAAATAAAAAATGACTAAATAAAATCTCCTAGAAAGAAATTCGTCTTTTTCTATGGTTAATTTCATTTACATTAAAACCGATTTAATAACTCATATAAGAATGGTATTTTATTGAGATAAAACCCCAGTTCAAACTAATTCATGTAGTATCCTTGATCACTGTAGATTATTCTCAAATGTTTTTAGAATTTTGTTGATATCGGTTTCAGTTATCAGAGGGTGAACAGGCAATGATAATACATGATTCCAAGCCCAAACAGTATTAGAGAGAAAAGTATCAGAGTTATGATCATTAGAGTGACTATAATAAGGAGTCTTATGTATCGGGGGATCATAATAGACAGTAGCACCTATTTCTTCTTCAATAAGATTATTTTTGATCAACTCTCGTTGAGAATTTTCCTTGAACCCAATAGTAAACAGGTACCAGTTGAATTTCTTATTCTCAGGTTCATGAGGTAATGTGAGTAAGCCTTTCTGTTCAAATTTCTTTAATCCATCAAACAATAATTCTGCATTTGTTTTTCTCATTTCTAGCATCTTGTCTAGCTTTCGCATCTGAGCAATTCCGATGGCGGCACATACTTCAGGTAACCTCATGTTCAGACCAAATATCTCTGTATCATACCCATTGACCATACCATGGTTTCTTATCATTAGCAATTTTTCATACAGATTATCATCACTAGTAACAATTGCCCCCCCTTCACCAGTCGTGAGTACTTTACTAGCGTAAAAACTAAAACAACCTAAATTTCCTATTGTACCAGTATGTTTTTGATCATACAAAGAACCTAGAGATTGACATGAATCCTCTACAACTTGTAATGAATTATCTTTTGCAATAGAATTGATCTCATCCATATCAGAGGGATGACCGTAGAGATGAACCGGAATGATTGCTTTTGTGTTGTTATTAATTTTTTTCACAACATCTGAAACGTCTATTGTGTAGTCATTCTTGTTTATATCGACAAAAACAGGCTTTGCTCCAGTAGCAATAACGGAATTGGCCGTAGCTACAAAAGTAAAGGATGGAAGAAGTACTTCGTCGCCCGGTTTAACTCCCAAAGACAACAGAGAGGCATGTATAGCAGATGTCCCCGAATTAACAGCGATTACATGCTTCACTTTGAGATACGATTTTAAGAGATTCTCAAAAGCTTGAACCCGTTTCCCACCACTCTTAGCTGGAGAAGTCAATGCATTTTCATCAAGTACATTCAAAACTTCTTGTTTAGCATCATCATCCAACCACGGCTTGTTTATCGGAATCATTATTTGATAATTATCAGTTAACAGATATAAAAATCAGTAATAAACGGAACTAAATAATTAGAAATATATCAGCTTTGTTTAGTCCAGTACGTGCAAAGCTCATTAAAAATATTAAAAAGACAAATCAAAAACCTAATTAAAGTGTGATATTCAAATATACTAAAAATACAAACTTTTGTAATGAACTAACCATTTAGCTGGTAAAACATAAAGATTGTAAAACGTTAACAATTGATTTTTATGTCATATTATGATTAAACATGCATCACGGCATACAGCGTAGAGGCTGTAATCTCCCAAATGAAGACGAATAGGATGTGTGTTAAAATATAATAAAGGGCAATAATAATTAATTTTAGTGCAGATGTGGCAGAGTGGTCATCCTAATGCAGAATTATTAGGACCATAGTAATGCGTCGGCCTTGAGTCAATAACAAGGTAGATTAAAAGAAAGCCGATTCGCCGTATGGCGATCAGGAGTTCAAATCTCCTCATCTGCGCTGAAAATTTTTGATTTTGATTCACAAGGTATTACCATATCCTCATCATTTTCCAATTAAGGATGAAAAGCATACGGTCTAAAAATATATGGAGAAAATTAAAAGAAAATAAATATGAATGGTTATGATTTTTATGTCAATCAGATAGAGTTAGCATAGTTGCCGTGGATATAGAAACATAAAGTACTTTAAAATTTGCTATAGAATAATATTTTATATTGACTATAAGGTAACGTATAGATCATAAGATAAGATGATGAATAAGTATGTAGTCATAGTAATTGGGATTATAGTTGTAATAATAAGTGCATTAACAATACTAAATACTCCCTCTGATACAACGATCCTTTTACCTTCACCATACGCAGAAGATAGGGCTTCTGCTGTCAAAGTTATATCAGATGGTTTAGAGTTTCCCACAGGTGTAGCAGTTTTACCGGATAAAAGAATCGTAATAACAGAACAGACAGGAAATACATTGATTCTCAATAGTAACGGATCTCAGTTGAATAATTACGAAGTAATGGACAATTATTTTGATGAAGGTGCAGGATTATTAGGATTAGCAATTCATCCTCAATTTGTTAATAATCATTATTTGTATCTTTATTATACTTATAAAAATAATGATAACCAGACATTCAACAAAGTAATACGATTACAAGAAAAAAATAACTCACTTAGTGAAACAGAGATAATAATCGATCATATACCTGCTTCAAAACTCCATAATGGTGGAGTATTAAAGTTTGGACCGGATGGAAAATTGTACATAGGTGTCGGAGATACCACAAATTCAGAGTTATCTCAGAATTTATCTAGTTTGGCAGGAAAGATACTCCGTATAAACGATGATGGAGCCACACCCAATGACAACCCATTTCCTAACTCTTCAATTTATTCATATGGACATAGAAATGTTGTAGGTATTACGTGGGATTTTAACAATAATACAATGTATGCTAGTGAAGCTGGCAGAATTGGAAATGATGAAATTAACGTGATCAAAGCAGGTGATAACCATGGCTGGCCAATAGAAGAGTGTGGTAATTTAGAAGAAAGTTTATTCGTTAATGCAGAATTTTGTTTTACGCCTTCTATATATCCCTCTGGAATCTTGATAAGCAATTCTACGGAACTAGATTACTATGGAAAATTAATTGTGGCTACTTTAAAAGGGGAACATTTGAGAAGCATTGATCCTATATCAAAAGATCAATCTTCAATATTAACTGGATATGGCAAAATCAAAGATGTGGCAGAAGATAGCAATGGATCATTATATATGATAACAAACAATAGAGATTTTTTTGCTAACGATGGTGGTGTCGATAAAATGTTAAAAATAGTTAAAAATGAGTAAAAATGAGTAAAAATTTGGATAAGAAAAAATTTAGAGATATGACTCATGAAGAAAGACTTCAATATATTAAAGTAAAAACAAGCTTGGATGATAACGAAATTGATTTGTTTAGAAATACATCAATATTTAAATTTAATAATATCGATGGAATGATAGAAAACGCTATTGGAATTTTTCCACTCCCAATCGGAATAGCAAACAATTTTGTCATCAACAATAAGGAGTACATAGTTCCGATGGCAATAGAAGAACCATCTGTGATAGCTGCTGCAAGCAACGCCGCAAAAATAGCAAGCAAAGGCGGAGGTTTTATGGCTCACGCAGATGATTCTATCATGATAGGGCAAATTCAATTAATCCCAAATAGCTCGTACGATCAAACAAAGGTTCAAGATCTAATCGAGTTGATATCAAATAATAAGATTGAAATAATGTCTCTAGCAAATACTAAAAGCAAATTTGCGAAATGTTTGGACATTAAAATTAAACAAGTCAATGATGAAAGCATACACAAACTCGGACTGATGATAATAATAGAAATCATGGTAGATACCAAAGATGCAATGGGTGCAAATGTTGTTAATACTATGTGTGAAGCTATTGCGCCCGAAATAGAATCGTTAACAGGATGTAAAGTAATACTAAAAATTTTATCCAATTACGCGACTCAACGTATAGTAAAATGCAGAGCGATATTTCCTAAAGAATTAATCGGTGGCGAAGAAATTCTTAAAAGGATTTTATTTGCTTATTCACTAGCGTTCACTGATGTTCATAGAGCCGTCACTCATAATAAAGGAATTATGAATGGGATTGATAGCGTAGCAATATCTACTGGTCAGGATTTTAGAGCTATTGAAGCAGGATGTCATGCATATGCGTGCAGAGATGGACAATATAGATCTTTGACTAAATGGTATCAAAATTCTAAAGGAGATCTCGTGGGAGAAATAGAAATTCCAATGGCGGTTGGAATAATTGGAGGGGTAACAAACACACATCCTATCGTTAAAGCGTGTTTGAAATTAATGAATATATCAAATTCTCAGGAATTAGCAACTATTATTGCTGCTTCAGGATTAGCTCAGAATTTCTCAGCAATAAGAGCTTTATCTAACGAAGGTATTCAGAAGGGACACATGAAACTGCACTCAAAAAATATTGCAATAATCGCAGGAGCTACAAATGACAAAATAGAAATGGTCTCCAGAAAAATGGTTGAAGAGCGAAATGTATCGGTCTCAAGAGCCAAAGAAATTCTAGAATCATTAAAAGAAAATTAGCCTTATGACTTTATAAATAAAAAGTCAAATTAATAAAACAAATAAACAACGTAATAATTAGTATATTCAATATAGGTATCAAATATGGGTCTTATTAAATTCGTGGTGCCCAAAGGCAGTATAGAAGAGGCTACTTTTAAAATGATAGAACAGGCATGGCAATGCAATGTTAGTGGAAGGGGTAGGATATACAGGGTAAAGATTGCAGACCCAGACATAGAAGTCAAAATTCTAAGACCTCAGGAAATTCCAACGTATGTACAAGAGGGATTTCATGATGTTGGAATAACAGGCAAAGACTGGATAAGGGAAACTAATGCTGATGTCAAAGTATTGTTAGATTTAGAATATGGCAGAGTTAAGCAGGTAATAGCTATTCCGGAATTTTTTGAGTTCAACAATCTTGATGAGTTAATAGACAATTTTGCTCAGAACAAAAAGACATTGAGATTTTCAACGGAATATCTAAAATCAGCATCTTCGTACATAAAATCAAAGGAGAGTTATAAAAAATTCTTTGGAGATCTGGAACCCACAATAGTAACGCCTTGGTCTAGGACAGGCAATAATAAAATGGTAGAAATTTTTTTATCATTCGGAGCAACAGAGGCAAAACCTCCAGAAGATGTTGATGCAGTTTTTGACATTACAGAAACAGGAACCACCCTTATTCAAAATAATTTAAAAATCATAGATCAAGTAATGGAATCTACAGCAGTACTCATAGCAAATAAAGATGCTCTAAAGGATCCTATAAAGAAGGAAAAAATAATAGACATGATTGTCTTATTGAGAGGAGTAGTAGAAGCAAGGAAAAAATTACATATTTTCGTTAATGTAGAAAAAGACAATCTTGAAGAATTATTACGTATTCTCCCATCATTGAAAGGTCCAACTATTAGTAGTTTAAGTAAAGAAGGATGGTATGGAGTAAATACCATAATAGACAAGAACGAGTTTATTAGACTTATCCCAACTATTAGAAAAGTTGCTCAGGGGTTGGTAATTTTAGAACCAAGTCAAATATTATCAATGGATAAGATCATTCTAGATAATAAAGATGAAATAAAATTTGATTAAGATTATAAGAATTAGAGAACCACGAGAACAAGCTAATGAATTAAGAGAAAGATCTTGGAATAAGGATCTTTCAATTCCAACAAAGAATGTTCTAAAAATCATCGATGACGTACAAAGAAACGGAGATGAAGGATTGTTAAAATGTATTGAGAAATACGAAAATGTTAAGATTGATTCATTTGTTGTTAGTAAGTCTGAAATTAAAGAAGCCTATGAAAACGTCTCAGCCAAGCAAATAAGGATAATAAAATATATGAAATCCAAATTGGAGAAAAGTGAAAAAGCTGTAATCGATAATCTTAAGAATATAAAAATCGATTTGGATGGAATCAAGATAAACAAAACAATAATGCCTATTTTCAGAGTAGGATGTTATATCCCAGGCGGAAAAGCTAGATATCCAAGTACGATAGTAATGTGTGCCACACCAGCAAAAGTTGCAGGGGTAAAGCAAATCGTGGCTATTACACCACCCATGAAAAATGGAAAGGTGGATCCTTTGACTCTTGTTGCAGGCGACATCTGCGGTGTAGATGAGTTTTATAAGGTAGGTGGTGCCTACGGAATAGCAGCACTGGCTTATGGTACAAAGACTATAAAAAGAGTGGATAAAATAGTTGGGCCAGGTGGTGTATATGCGTCTGTTGCAAAGTCAGTGGTATCAAAAGATGTATCAATAGACATGATAGCCGGCCCAACCGAATTACTAGTATATGGTGACGAAAAGTCAAATCCACGATATATTGCATTGGACTTGATCTCTCAGGCAGAACACAGTGAAGATACATTATGCGGGGTAGTAACGAAATCAAAAATGTTGGCCACAAAGATTTCTGAAGAATTAAATAGGATAATTAAAGAAGATGAAATACCTAGAAGAGAATTTGTTGAAAAAAGTATAAATGATAATGGATTCATAGCATTATGCGATAATAATGAAGAAATAACAGAATTCATTAATGAATTTGCACCTGAACACCTTGAAATATTTGCAGTTAATGATAAAAAAATATTAAAGGAGATATATAATGCAGGATTGATATTAATTGGCGAATACACTCCATCATCTGTGAGCGATTATTGTCTTGGCTCTAATCATGTACTTCCAACTTATAGATTTGCAAAATCAAGGTCAGCACTATCTGTTCTAGATTTTATTAAACTAGTAAATGTGATAGAAATGAACAAGGATGCTTTAAAGAAAATCTCTCCAATCATAAAAGAAATAACATCAACAGAAGGATTATTTAATCACTATGAAGCGGTAAATGGAAGGATAAAATAATGGTGGATTGGTTGGATAAGGAACTTGCCCACATTAAATCACACAAACCTTATAAAAGGCCAGAAAAAATTCATGATTTCTATAAACTAGATTCAAATGAAAATTTAGTTTTAGAAAGGAGATTTATAAAATCTATCGCATCAAAATCTCTTCATGAAAGCGATTTTATAGAATATCCCTTAGAACAATTTGAAAAACTGTATTTGAAATTAGCAGATTATACCAAACTAAGTACAAGAAATATTGGCATAGGTAGTGGGTCTGACCAAATAATGGATTTATTATTGTCAACAATAGGTAAAGGAAAAAAAGTCATAACAGTAAACCCCACCTTTTCTTATTTTACAGACAGATGTAATCTGTATAAAATACCCACTAAATTAATAGATCTTTCCCCTATTGATAATTCCTTTGACCTAGAACTCTTTATCAAGAAAGCGAGAGATTATGATATCATATACATAGCATCACCAAATAACCCTACTGGAAATCAATTTAAACTTGACGATATTTCAAGTATAATAGATATTTTAAAAGACAAGTTGATAATAATAGATGAAGCTTATGTGGAATTTGCTGAATATAGTTTATGTAACATAGTAACAAAATATCGTAATGTTTTAATTATGAGAACATTTTCAAAAGCCTTTGGTCTGGCTGGAGCCAGAATAGGATATATCTTGTCTAACGAAGAAATATCAGATGTTTTCAACCAATATATTCAATTACCGTATCCGTTAAGTAGTTTCTCCATGCAATTGGCAATTGAAGCACTCGAAAACATTCAGATTGTAAATAGAAGTATAGAAGTAATAAAGAGAGAAAGAACAAAAATGTTTGATAGGCTAAATAAATTAGACAAGATCAAAATATTTAAATCAGATTCTAACTTCTTTTTCTTTCAAACATTTAATCACTACAATAAAATCAAAAACCAATTATTAGATGAAAGAATACTAATAAAGAATTTTGGAGACTTTGGAAACTACAATGGAGCAATGAGAATCACGATAGGAAATACTGAGATGAATGATAAAGTAATGTCCGCAATTGAAAAGTCACTAGCGACATAACCATCTTTAGTTAATGAGTTATAAATAAAATTTTATCCCGGTAATATCAGTTTTTCACGTTATGTCATTCTCACGCGAATCATCAGCAGTATTTTCGTCCGTATTATCAATCATTAATTTTTTTTGGGTATAGATACCTACTTCTTTGGGTACAGGCGTATCCAAAATCTTTCGAATTTTTTCGGCACGCATGTTTCCAAGACCTGGTACCCTGGCAAGCTCTGCTATAGAAGCATTCAAAACATTTGTAGGAGAATGAAATCTATCCAACAATTTTGTAGCTAATTTAGAACCTATTCCAGGTAAAGAGGTAAGAACGTATAATTGTTGAAGAAGAAATGGATTTGACTTTTTTATCTTTTTAAGCAAAGGTCCATCATTTTTGCTCCTAAATTGATTGGAAGCTAATAAAACTAACAATTCAGCAGTATAAAAAACAGAATTAGTATATAAAATGGGGATTCTGAAATCAAGTGCTACTTTTATCAAAGTTTCGTATGCTACCCGTATTTTATCGATAATTAATTTAGAATCGTTTTCAAAATGCTCTCTTGTATCGAGGTCTGTTAAATTTCCTTCTATTATAATCAGTGGCTTTGTATAATGATTTATTAAATCTGAACATTGAATAAATATGCGACCGTCATAGACAGAATTTATCAAATCATATATGGTTTTTCTTTCAATAACGGTCTCAGAAGAAACAATATAATCTCCAACTGCTAATTGTTTATAATCGACAAATACCCCACTAAGTTTAAGTAAATTAGGAACTCGACTATTTTTCTCTCGCTCATCTGCAACAATTCGAATAGCCAATGCAATAATAAAAAAGCATATTCTTAATTAACATTCATAAGAAAAAAGTTGTTATTGTGGAGGTTGATTAAATTTATTGGATTGTGATCCCCCTTGGGCCATATGCATCATTTGATTAATCTTATTTTCTACTTCTTTTAGATTTTCCTTGACCCTAGATTCTTGTTTGCCCAAAACTATAGTCCGAGTATTTGAAAGCTCTTTCTTTTCTTCTAGTTCTTTTATTAAATTGTCCCTATCAGATTTAACCAACAAAGGGCCAGCAAGCTTGTATACGACATCATCAGGAGTAGTTTTCTTTAACTCCTCCAAGGCCCTTTCCGTTTCAGATATTTCTAGTTCAACCTGTTGTTTTTGCATCATTATTGCTTGAAGGTTTTGCTGTAATTGTTGTAATCTTGCAAGTTGCTCTTTTAGCCATGGAGGAAGCTCTTGTTCACTCATTGTTAATACAAAGTAACTAAA
>JBGTFK010000121.1:0-1693 GCA_041747305.1 Candidatus Nitrosocosmicus sp. | reverse complement strand
AAATGATTCAGGGATAGAAACAGTCAATGACCTAGGTGGAAAGAAATTTGCAACCCCTCAATTAGGGAACACACAGGATGTTGCTTTGAAAAAATATTTGATTGACAATGGTTTTAATACTGTTGAAAACGGTGGAAACGTCACAGTGGTAGCAGCAAAACCTACAGATATTATCACGTTGTTTCTAAAAAAAGAGATTGATGGGGCTTGGGTACCTGAACCACTAGGTGCCATTCTAAAAGACCAAGGAAAAGGATTTATCCTAATCGACGAAAGGGATCTCTGGCCACCAGAAGGCAAATTCGTGACAGCAAATATTTTGGCCAGAACCGACTATCTTGAAGACAACCCTGAAATTATAAAGAAACTGCTTGAAGCTCATGTCGATGAGACACTATGGATAAACCAAAAGTTGTCAAAAACTAATGATACTGAAATAGATGAAAAAAATATTCATGAATTAACGGTTACATTCAATGAAGGGTTAAAGGAAATTTATGGTAAAACTTATCCAGAAGACCAAATAAAAGATGCACTATCAAGGATAGAATTTACCTACGATCCCCTGTCAGACTCGCTCAACAAGATTGCTGAGGATGCTAACGACTTGGGATACATAAATTTAGGGAGTGGTAGTGAAATAGATTTAGGAAGTATTTATGATCTTGGTCTCTTAAATGAAGTATTGAAGAGCAAAGGTCTGAATACTGTTCTATAATCGGTAGTGATTGTTGGCTATTTATTTACTACTGATTAGTAAATAACGCATTTATTAATAAAGTGTGGCGAATTCTATCAAAATATGTTGGGATGGAGAGCGTTAGATAGCATAATTTCGTAAAATCATATATATTTTCTAATCGTGGATATTATCATGGGTAAACGTTCTAATGTCATTTTTCAAATTCACTACCTCTAATTTTTTTGATTTTGAGTCATGATACTTTCAAAGTTAACAATAGACAGAGTTCAAAACACTTGGCTGCAAATATCAGCTTCCGTCAAACTATCCACAAAACTATTGCAATAAATGGGCATTGGTAGGATGGCCTGATATTATAACTTTTTGATCGGCGCAGAATATATGCTTAAACTGCACAATTTTAAGAAAAATGGCATATTAAAAATGAATAATAAGTAACGCTATACGTTATACAAGCGATGAATAAAAAGTCAGATAAAAAATGTATCGATCCAGTTAGTTTTGATAAAAGAGGAAGACATATTGTATTGGTCTTTACTATGATTATTACTGCAGTAGCATTGATATCAGCACCCATATCAATTGCCAGTGCACAATCGTTAGGCGATCAGAAAAAGACCTTGAGAATTGGCTACTTTCCCAATATCACTCATTCACAGGCTGTTATTGGATTAAATAATGGAGATTTTCAGAACACTTTAGGAGATGATGTTACTGTTGAAACATTTAGATTCAATGCTGGACCATCTGCAATAGAGTCGCTATTAGCAGGCAGAATTGACGCATCATACATTGGCCCTAACCCTGCCATTAATGGGTATCTTCTTTCAGGCGGCGAAGATTTAAGGGTAATTTCCGGCGCATCTAGCGGTGGTGCCTCATTTATTATTAGAAATGATTCAGGGATAGAAACAGTCAATGACCTAGGTGGAAAGAAATTTGCAACCCCTCAATTAGGGAACACACAGGATGTTGCTTTGAAAAAATATT
>JBGTFK010000120.1:0-22058 GCA_041747305.1 Candidatus Nitrosocosmicus sp. | reverse complement strand
AATATTTTTTCAAAGCAACATCCTGTGTGTTCCCTAATTGAGGGGTTGCAAATTTCTTTCCACCTAGGTCATTGACTGTTTCTATCCCTGAATCATTTCTAATAATAAATGAGGCACCACCGCTAGATGCGCCGGAAATTATGCGTAAACCCTCTCCTCCAGATATGACGTATCCATTAATAGAGGGGTTAGGACCAACATACGCAACGTCAATTTGTCCAGCATATAGAGCTTCAACAGCTGATGGACCCGCCGTAAAAACAAACTCATTCAATGTGATGTTACCTAGATTTTTATCATTGTCTATTACTTCCTTAAAATCTCCATTGTTGAGACCAATGACAGCTTGAGCATGATTTAGATTTGGAAAATACCCAATTTTTAAAGAATCAGCCTTTGTATTTGTACTTTGACCGGTAGAATCAGTTGTACTCTTATCCTGACCAAGCAAGACGGACCAATTAAAGCTAAAATTAGAAGAAAGAATAACCGCTATGATTATGGCTAATGAAATACCCAATTTTGCTTTTGAATCCATGTTATTTTTTTTGTAATGGGATGTATTAGTAATTAGAAATAGGCAAAAAATGTATGTTACATGTGATTTTTGTCAAAACTATTGTGATCCTGACGCATACAGATTTATACTCATTATTCTGCCACCTTTATCTTACTCAACAGCACTCTATAGAAGGATTTGTCGTAGAAAAAGAAGTATTAACAAAGTGAAATCATTTGTTTTCAATATCCTGCTCTTGTCTTAATCCCCATTTTTCTCTTACCTTATCCTCCAGTTTTGCAAAGATTACTTTATCAAATATCATTCCCAATGCGAAAATAGTAATCATGGATGCTATTATCTGATCCATCAGTGAGAATTCTCTACCTACTAACAGTATGTGTCCTATCCCTATCGCAGCGGCCATAAGTATTTCCGCTCCGACCAAAGCGTGCCATGCAAATGACCACGCCTGTTTTATTCCTATTATTAATGCGGGAGTGGCTGCTGGTATCATTAAATATCTAAATAACGAGAAACCTTCAGCTCCCATGTTTCTTGCAGCCTTTAGATATATGGGAGGTATGTTTCTTATTCCGCTGTAGGCAGACATCATGACTGAAAATACTGAACTCATTATGACTACAAATAATATTCCAATATCATTTAGACCGATAAGTAAAATGGCAAATGGAACCCAAGCAACACTCGGAAAAGACTGTAATCCTATCGCAAAAGAACTCATTGTTTTTCCAAAACCACTAAATCTTACCATTGCAAGTCCAACACAAACTCCAATTCCTATTGATGCAGCAAAACCAATCAGGAGCCTATAAAGAGTCATTCCTATGCTTACCAACAAAGTGTTATCTAGAATTAGTTCATAGAACGATTCTACTACCATTAATGGAGATGGCAGCGATACTTTTGGCCAAATACCACTTAAATATGCCAGTTGCCAGAGCCCAATAAAAATTGCAATAAATAAAATGGTATTGGAGAATTCATCAAATTTAATTTTCTTTTTCAAGGAAATCTTGTTTTTCTTTGATCTTTTATCATCCAAAGATATGATTTCTGATTCTTCGATGGATTGTGATTCGTTATGAGCAATTTCTATATCCTCTTTATTTTTCCGTTTAGTTTCGTCGTCTTCGGGAGCCTTGTGCAAAGAAATCCTGTTTATTATTAGGCCTCCCGTATATCAATTTTCTTTCTCTGGTTTTTACAAAATTGTATTCTTCAATCTTATAATCACAATTTACCTAACTTAAAATCGAATTCTTAGTTAGATGTGTAGTCACAGGATCATCGAATAAGTCTGCATTGTATTGATAAAAAACAACTACTTTTTCCTTTATCGTGCTGTTATTGGAAAATTATCTTCAAATTTTCAAAAAACTGTAAAAAAGGAGAATGAAATCAAAATAAAATCCAATGAAAATATCGTAAGTACAGAGGAGTAACAACTAATTCTGTATACATCTTAAATTGTCCGTATTTCCTATATCTATTCAGCCTTTATTAAATTGTAGACTTTTTTCTCATGTCGTCTAACCTATTATTTTCGATTATCAAACCTTGCTTTTTGAATTCTTCTACTGAAGCTCGAACTATTCTTCGAGGCAGAGAAACGAAGCAACGCGTTTCGCAATCCTGTGAAAACCGATAATTTGTATGTGCACCATTTGTTTAGAATACCTTTGCTACGAACATACACAGACCCATCTGCATGCTATGATAAATTATGATGTCTTGAAATGATAAAATCAGAATAGAAATTGATGTTACTAAATATGACGATTAAAGATTAATTAAATCCTAAGTTTGAATAAAGTTATTACTATCTATAAGTAACTGTTATAATGGCTACATTTAAAACATAGTATAATAGCAACTACCATAGCAATTGAAATATGCTTGATAGGGAGATTGTTATCCATGAAACCTTAACACAAATAGACTTGGAACAAGAAGAACGCAAATTTGTAGTTATGTCTCCATTATACTTTTATCAATGTTATGCAGGAATATATGATTTTGATACTGTTCTAAGGATTATCGATGATTACAGACCTTTAGGAATTATCATTAATGCTGCGTATATGCACGCAAGAAATATAGTTCGATTTATCCAAAATCTTCAACACAGAAAATACAAAATGACTATCCATAGGACTTCTTTTAAGAATGACGCCGTCTCATCTAGGATAATGATTTTAAAATTTAGGTCGCACTGGTTTCATAGAAAGCATCCCAGGTTTACGATAGAAGAAGAGTCAATATAGTGAAATATTTGATTACTTTATAAATAATTTAGTAGGTCTAAAATTGCACAATTATCCTTTATTTAGCCTAGAAATATTCAAGCTTTAGAGTTCGTTACTATCAATTTTTTTTTACTTTTCTTGTGTCGTTATCATTTGGTTTAAGAGCTAATCCACACTCAGTATAGTATTTGGAATATGTAAGGTTCGCAAAATCACATTTTGGACTTTTAATACTAAATCTCCCTTCAAATTCTTTTTGAACCCTATCGGAAATAATGGCTTCAGGTTGGAAAATTCATCCATCATTGTTTTACACGTTGATCCAAGATAAAATTGAACCAATATCGGTCTTATGGTTTCTTTATCACCGAGTTTTATTTTTGAAATCGGAAGTTGATCAAGCAGTTACGTCAGAGTATTCCTTCTCGGAAAGGTCTATCCAGCAAATATTGTTAAAAGATGTTTAGTAACATGTGAAATAGTAAAACCGTCAAATGGAAGTTCACATTTGGAACTTTCCCATGCTTTTGTATCCATATTATGGTAGCAGTTGCGTCATCGAGTACAAAAACCTTCGTTTAGACAACCCTCACGTAAATCGTTCGATTGGAATACGTGAGCAACACTTTTCAATTTTCTTTTAATAGACATTTATCATATGATTGTAGCCTTTACCATTTCATTATGGCATCAGGCCGATGAGACCTGATGAATTACGCCTTTTTCTGGGATTCTGAAGACAAATAAATTAAGCACAATGATTATTTATTTTTGCCTAAATTATCAATTTGTATTCTCAGAATTGTAACCGATAAATCTTGAATCTGCCATACCGACTGCTCATCTTGGACATACCTATATGATCCTCTTAATCCTTCTGCATAAAAAATTGTATGAAAGTAACTTTATTACGAAAGGGTTATGTATTTTCGAATATACCTCACATGCATAATTGATTTATTAGAGAGTTAACTGATTTCTATACTAAGCATTTAAAGTATGTTGCATATGTAGAATTACATGACATCTGACGAATTTGAAAATAAAAAACGAGAATCTAAAAACGCTTTAGAAGAAGCAGGGGATAAACTAAAAGCAGGTGCAAAAGCAGTAGGAAATAAACTCGACGATACCGACAAAGACACTGGTACAGAGTATAAGAAAGAAAAGTTAAAAGAAGATTTGAAATAAGATATTTATCTCAAATTTACGGAGCATAATTTTTATCAATAACAAGTAACCCAGTTAAAGAATTTATTTTTAATAGTCGTAAATACTAATTATTGACATATTGTCATGTCAATTAACGTATATAGAAAATTATTAAAAAAAAGTTACTAATAGAAATATATGATACTTTGGCAGTGACTGCACCAAATTAAACTCATCCATTCATAGCTTTTAGAACGAATATTATACAAACTAGAAACTCATAAAAAATAAAAATCAAGGCGTTTTGTTTTCAGTGATATATTTATCCGCTTGCGAGTTTAAGGGAAAACACAAGGCTCAAAAATATATTTCTACCGTACAACTTACGAATGGATTCAGCGATTCTCATGTACAATTGTTGACGCTAATCAATACCTCATAAGTAGATTTATTAATTTCGAGAAGGTTCTAGTCCTAAATTAGTAGGTTAACAGGATTGCGATTTGAAAAATTATATAACAAATACAAAGATTATGTCTTATTTAACAAAAACATACTAATTTCAGGTATTTTTGCTTTCTTTGCCGGGGCTATCTTTACACATTTTTTTTCTGAATTCAATTCCGACAGTCTATCAAACTCGATTTCTACTCTATTCATGGAGTATAGTGTTTATATTCCAATTTTTTCATATTTGTTCTATCTGGACAATAAATCTCGCTATATTATAAAAGAGAATGGTAAAAAAAATTATACTAAAATTAAGACAGATATAAAGAAACTGGTTGCAGCTTTTGCCATTTCTGAGACCATATATTCAGTTTCGAAAGTCGTGCTTCATTATCAATTGTTAACCCTTGGTTTCATTGAACCATATCAGACTTCAATGATAGCTTCCATCATTGCTTGGATAATTTTCCTTTTGGTCATTAATCTAAGTATTAAAGCAGTTCACCTTTTTAAGTCAAAATAGGTCATTGATTTTAGGGCAATACTTTTATATCCTTTATTTTAGGAGTATCTATCCCATTTAGACAGATATTTGTGAATCCTCGGTGGTGATTAGATATTAGTAAATTGAAAAGAGGATCAGAAATCTAAACTAATAGTTATTAATATTACCCCTTCATTATAGAATAAAGGCATGAGAATTGGTGCGGGGATTGTATTTTTTGATGATGCAAAAGGACTGAAGAGATGCCTACACTCAATTGCATCAAACGTTGATTTAGTTATAACCATTGATGGAAAGTTTAAGGAATTTGATGAGGATTACGATATCAGCATTGATGGTTCTAGGGAGGTAGTGGAGTCATTTCCTAATACGAGATATTATTGTTATCCCAATATTACTGAAATTGAAAAAAGAAACAAATATCTAGAGATCGCTGCTAAATTAGGAATTGATTTTTTGATCGTAATAGATTCAGATGAGTATGCTGTAATCGATAAAGAGGAGCTGAGGAGAAATTTGCATTTCATAATGGCTGGGAAGGAACTGTCGGAAGCTTGCAATGAATTTATTCCTGAAGTCTATGGGGTAAAGATGTTTGATGAACAATATGAAAAACAGAACATGATTATAGAAAGATATAACGAAAGGTTGCTTTACAAACCCGGATTCCTTCGATATTCTGCAATCCATAGTAATTTAATAGATATCAATAACAGTAATAGGAATTTCACTACGTCAAAATATACTGGTGAAATCGATGGCATCACATTATATAATGATGATCGGCTTAGAAGTTCAAGTTATATTAGTAAAAGTTTAAAATATCAAACCTACCTGTTTAATTCCGAGAGGATGGAACGAAAAAGAATAGTAGGATATGAAGCATTAAGATATAAATAAAATTAATGTTTTGACCGCCATAAAATTTGTTTCGAGGAACCTCCTACTTCGAAGACACATTAAACAATTGGTCAAGTATTTGTCAGGCTCTGGTGGCACTTTTTTCCTTGTCTTTTATTTCAAGCATAAGGTCGTAACTACAATCAATTGTAGAGAATATAAAGTTCTTGAACTTCATTTCATCTAGAGTACTAGCATGTTTTCCTTTCCTGAAATTTGGTTCTTGACTACTGTAGTCCATCATCAATACACCATCTCTGTTTTTCTTCCACGTATTGTCCGCAGACCTTATGGCGTCATGAATCGAGCGACCATCATTCATACATTCGTGATGAAATACATCCAGCAAGATAGGAACATTCGTTTTGTCATGTATTCTTAAGCAATCCTTTAAACTAAAACGATAGTCATCATTTTCGATTACCAGTCTAGACCTAGCCTCATCAGATAAGAGTGTATTGTAGTTTTTGATGAACCTATCTGATGAGGAGATCTTGTCATTATAAGATCCTCCAACGTGGATCTGAATTTTTGCACTACAATCCAGATCCATTGCGTTGAGGAAGGCAGCTTGGTAGTTGATTTCTCTTATTCCGTTTTTTACCACTTCCCCACTAGGTGAATTTAATATGACAAATTGGTCTGGGTGCATAGAAATTCTAATTTTGTTTTCTTTAGCAAATTGACCGATACATAACAAATCTTTCTTGAAATAATTTTCCCAATCAAATTTGCATATTGGGTGTGATGCAAATGGAATTATTTCAGAACTGATCCTAAAAGACAGGAAATCATGTTGAATGTTATAGTCCAAGATTTCTTTGAGTACTTCGAGATTATAACTGACCGCCTTGATCAATCTTTCTTCAGAGTAAGAAGATATTCTAAATGTGGATATAGTTTTTTCCCTATAGATTGGTTAATGCACGGATACCCTATTTTCATAGACTCAGACTTTATCCCCCAGATATTGTTGGAGGTTAGTCCTGATAATGAAAGATTCGCCTTTTGTATCAGCTGCCAAAATTGTTTTGGCTAGTATTACTAAGGACCTCTTTATACATGAAGTTTTGTTCTTTGGGTCTGTTGCAGGATATAGTCTCACAGTTATTCTATCTGACTTTTTGAGCAATTGAATAAAATAGTTTTGAGAAAATTCGGATTCAATTGTAATTGTGTTTACCAGAATGGTATCTTTGGAAACATTTTGAAAAGATTCCTTAAAATTATAAATGCATCCTCCATTGAGATTACTTCTTACAATCATACCTTTAAAGTCGCTATGAATCAGGTCAAAGTCGACTCGACTATTTATGATTATGTGAGGCATATTCACAAAGTACTATTTGTAGTTGACCTATGAACAATACTAAAATTGGACATATGAAAATTCTATTGACAGCACCGATTCTCAATATCTTGTGGTAAAATAGGGGAGAAGGCGGATCAATATCACTAAAAACCTTTGAGGACAAATTCTTAAAATTCAATAATTCGATCTAGCTCCGGATAAGGTTTTGAGTCCATCAATCTGCCCGAAATGTACCCCAAGAGTATGCCGTAGATAATATGAAACGCGAGGGAACCCACTATTATTATCGGGTAAAGGCCTTCAAAATTTGTGACTATCGAATATACATATTGATTAGGTGTTATTGAATTTCTAAACGAATCAATCATTGGTTGAATAGCAAAAGTTGCTACGGGTACAAATAACAATGTCCATAAGATTACGCCCACAAAGATACCAGTTAACAGGCCATGCTTTGCATTATAAGGAGAGATGCGTCGCCAGAATATGGATACTTGCCCAAAAATATTACCAGCAATAGTGCCTGTTAGCAGATGCAAAGAAAAACCAATTAAAGGAGCAGTAGCCGGATCATAAAAACCCAGTGAAACTCCTATTATTCCAAAAAATGAACCTGGGGGCGTTTGGGATATGACATCTATTGAAACTAACAATCCTGATATTCCCCAAGATGCAATGAAACTTGCTAGGGAACAGTAAAGTATAAATAATTTTGGAGATTCTTCTATCTTGAATTTCAGCATAGCCTGATAGGGATAATCAAATATTTAACATATGGTAAAAACGATACCATGATGCCTAACTCCTTTAAAACATCGTCTCCATTTCATTAGATTCTGTAGATTGGCTCTCAAAACCTTAACTATCCCACTTGAGAGTAGCTTTTAGTTTTGGAAAATTGTTGGATTTATCAACTTTCTATTGATCTCTGCTCTGTTCTGTGTCCAGTCTGACGTCCCAGCAGCAGTCTTACGGCATCCTCCAAACTTGGATTCATGATGGGATAACCAGAAATCGGTAGCTTTTGGGGTTTTACAACTCCATTAGAATCACTTATGGTATCCGCAAAATCTCCAATCGCTAGTTTCACAAATCCAGATCCAATTTTCAAAAAAATCTTATTTTCTTGTATTTTTGAAATTGTTTTAAAAAAATCTGAAGCCTTTACGGGGTTGGGAGACACTATGTTAACGGGTCCACGTATGGTAGTGTTACCAATAGAATATAAGATGCTTCCTATAGCATCCTCAATTGAAACCCAGTTGAAAATGTTACTCCCATTTCCGAATCCTATACCTACCTTGAAGTATGAAGCAATAGTAAGTAGTTTCAAAATTCCACCATTTGGGGATAGTATTAGACCAAAACGGGCATTTACCACTCTGACACCTAAGGCTTCTAAGGATTTAGATTGTGATTCCCAGTCAACACATAGATTGGCTAGAAATCCTTCCCCTACCTTGGTTTCTTCGGTGACGACCTCTTCACCCCTCCTCCCATAAAAGCCAATTGCTGAAGCACACAACAACGTTGAAGGAGGCTTATTTAGTTTCTTAATGGTGTTGCATAATAATTTGGTTGTCTTTATTCGGCTGTCACGTATTCGTTTTTGCTTTGATTTTGACCACCTACCTCCTATGCTTTCTCCTGACAAATGGATGAAAGTGTCAAATCCTTCTAGATCACTGGGGTCAACTATTCCAGCTTCAGGACCCCATACTCTCAAATTTGCACTGTTACCACTATTAGAATATTTAGAAGACGGTCTTACTAATCTTGAAATCTTGTGTCCTCCAGCTGTATCTAAAAAAGGTATGAGAGCAGACCCAATTAATCCAGTAGATCCGCTAATTAGAATTCTTTTTCCATTATTCTCTTTTAACAGGCTTCCTAATTTCAGGTCATTTTGGAGTATTCTATGACGGTAACTGAACATTTGATATAGGGTTTTATTAAGACGATTATGAGAATGTTAAATCTATTTAATCCGTATGGTCAGGAATATTTTATTTTGTCTTCCATTATGCATCCGTTTAGTTCATTAGGAGTAAATGAGTGGGTATGTTCCCAGGCCTTTAAAGGTCCTTTGATCATTTCATCTTGAAACACTTGATCTTGAAGGTATCCAATGTGCTTTGCAATCCATTATAATTTAAGAGGCCTGTATTGCAGTTCTAGTATACAAATTGCTCCTTCTTCAAGTCCCTTATTTCGCTTAATGATTTTTAGATAACTCCAAGGAGGAATCAGTCTATCTATGGCTCTATATTTGGTGTGATAATTGAAAACATCATGTACTTCAAAAGGAATTTCAACCCCTTTTAGTGAAAATAGCAGTATTGTTTGAGTTACCACTTGTATGTTTCAATTAAACGATTTAATTTTAGCATTCACACTAATCTATTTTTTGCATAAAATTTTAGCTGTTGGCAGCAGAGAATTATACATAGTTTAATAACATATTTCTTATGTTGGGATATCCTGTGAATCTTTTCGTTTGGGTTGATCTTTTTTTTGTTGCAATAATTGATAATTTTTTTCATTCAATATGATTCTAGTATTTTTAATCTTCAGGAAGTATTCCAGGTCCATAACGTATTTTTATAAAGCGATTTTGAAGGTTACTAAAGATAAAGACCATAAATGTGAGTTTGTATCACTAAGTCGGTATCACTAAGTCAGGTTATTTGGTTAGAAAATTAATTATTCGAAATGCAGCAGCAGTTTGTACAAATTAATGAGCAAACCAGTACTTCGGCCATTATGTCAACACTCCTAAACCTACATTAAGGCTCTGATAATTTAGTATGTTGAAGGATAGAGATATCCTCATAAAATAATTTGAAATTGAACTCTCCATGATGTCCCAAACTTTTATAGTCAAATCCATCATCTTGCTATTGAATACAATATTTGGAGACGAAGCAGAGCACACTATTTCCATTACTCTTTACCAATTTCGTCGGAACATTGGGTTTTAGTATCGTTTTGCCATTCTTGGTATTTCTTGTCGTCGATTTTGGCGGCTATTCCGTAATCTATGGAATACTCTCATCCATATATCCAGCATTTCAGTTGATTGGTGCCCCCATATTGGGGAGATGGTCTGACTCTAGCGGTCGAAGGAAAGTGCTATTAATCAGCACGGCTGGTACTTTAATTGGTTGGATCATATTTCTTTTCGCCTTGTATATGCCAAAATTTGATCTAGTTGAAATCAATACTGCTCTTGTTGGAGCTTTTACACTTTCTTTGCCGTTAGTTGTGTTATTTATCGCTCGTGCGATAGACGGGATAACTGGTGGAAATGTTTCTGTTGCTAATGCCCATATTGCAGACTTGTCGGACGACAAAACCAGGAGCAAGAATTTGGAAAGATGGCAATATCTTCTAATTTGGGATTTATAGTTGGTCCTGCTCTCGCAGGTATTTTAGGAGGAACAATTTATGGAAATACTTTACCAGTAATAGTTGCTATTTTTGTATCATTTGTTGCATTCGTTGCAATCTGGGTATTACTAAAAGAATCAAATAAGGTCACAAAAATAATCCAACCAATTCAAAAAAATAGCGTTCAGAGGGTGTTTTCATATGAATGCAAAGATTGCTTTAACACTCCAAATCCTGACAAGGTAAAGTTCAAAGACATTTTCAAATTAAGATATATACCAATAACAATGGCATTGAACTTTTTCATTTTTCTAGGGTTTAGTGTTTTTTATACGTCATTTCCAATTCATGCAGTATCAAGTCTAAAATGGACGATAACAGAAATGGGTATCTTCCAAGCTTTCTTGAGCGGACTAATGATACTAGTACAAGGTCCAATTCTAAGAAAGGCTTCCCAAATATTCTCAGAAGGTAATTTGATAATAATCGGGAGCTTTATCTTAGGAGTGAATTTTGTATTATTTTTTTCGAACAACATAATTTTGATTTATGTTGCTGCTATTCTCTTTGCAGTTGGCAATGGATTGATGTGGCCCTCATTCATGTCTATTCTTTCAAAGTTTGCCGGAAACGTTCGTCAGGGTGCTGTGCAAGGGGTTGCAAGTAGTATAGGGAGTTTGGCCAGTATTATTGGATTGATTATAGGTGGATTGTTGTATAATTCTATTGGCTCCACTACTTTTTTGGTCGCCGCAGTAATTATTTTCATTGTTTTCGGATTGTCGTTTAAAATTTTAAAGATTCAAAATACCTTCAAAGCAAATTAATACCATAACAAATGGATAAATAACAACTGAGACACCTAAAATAACAAATTCAAATTGTTCTGCCGATGTATGTTTGCACCCCATCAATAGGGCTTAAAATGGATATTGATGAGGTTAATTGTATCCGACGTGGTATGCAATCCTTTTGAAAATTGTTTAGGTCAATTCTGTGATTTTAATCAACGCCCTGGTAACCAATGATCTAACAGTGTGTGAGGAAATAATTTGCTAGTGCACATATTTGTACGTGCTCTAATCTTAAATTATTTTAGTATTATTGATATACTATATTATTTAATTAGAACCTAGGATATAGAAAAGTATGCAAAATTATACCAAACAAAAGTCGGATGTTTTTTGCTCTGGGCAAACTTTTATTCTTAGCAGTGAAAGTCATTTACATCTAAATATCAAGTTACCTCATTCTGATGTTAGAGTAACACCTTTTTTTATACCAAAAATAAGAGAATACGAGTATTTTAGGACAGCAATCCAGAGTTTGGAGGATGAGATTCAAAATGAGAAATGATGAAATGTGGCCAACACTCCCTGTCGCTAGCTGGAAGGAAACATATGAAACCTTACATATGTTGACACAAATCGTAGGCAAGATTCGACTGGCAACAACCCCGATGGAAAATCATTGGTGGAACTCAACCCTGTATGTTACTCCAACTGGGCTATCCACATCGGTGATGTACCATAATGATATTCCTTTTAAGATCGAATTTGATTTGAACAAACATTTTTTAATTATTGAGAAAGCCTTTGGTTACGTTAAGAATATTCCGTTAGAGTCACGGCCTGTTGCAGATTATTATAAGGATATAATGTCAACACTGGAATCGATTGGAATATCATTAAGGATCTGGAGTACACCAGTTGAAGTGGAAAATGGAATTCCTTTTGAAAAAGATTATACCCATTCAGAATACCACGGTGATACGGCCAATAAGTTTTGGCGAATACTTGCACAGTCCTCTCGATTATTCACAGAATTTCGATCAAGGTTCGTGGGCAAGGTCAGTCCAGTTCATTTTTTTTGGGGGGCGTTTGATTTGGCTGTGACTCGTTTTTCAGGACGAAGAGCTCCAGTGCATCCTGGCGTTCCTAACTGTCCTCAGTATGTAATGGTCGAAGCGTATTCTCATGAAGTTAGCAGCTGTGGATTGTGGCCAGGAGGAGGACCATTTGAAGGACCAATATATTATTCATATTCATATCCTGAGCCTCAAGGATTCAAAGATGCTCAGGTAGAGCCTGCAGGAGCATACTACGAGAGTAGTATGGGTGAGTTTATTTTGCCATATGAGAATGTGCTAAAAAGTGAGTCACCTGATCAATCCTTACTTAGTTTTCTTCAGAGTACTTATGAAGCTGCAGCTAGGACAGCAAAGTGGGAACGTACCGTGTTGGAAAGACAATAATAGTCACAATTGGAATTCTAACCGAATTGTTAGAATTAGTAAAAAAAGAACAATACCTCTATTAGGGATTTTGATTCAAATCCTATTTCAAATTAACACAGGATTTAACACCAGATTTATTTCATAATATCAATATGAAATAGAATGGGTTAATTCATTCGATGCATGGAGGTGACCGCGATTTAATAATAATCATGGTTTACCAAATATCATCTTAATAAACAGCCTAGTCATCAAAGAATATCAAGGATTCAAAACCAAGGATAGATTTAATATTGTACTTGACCACTATTTGGTATATACAAAAGCATTAACGCGTTGAAAGAAAATCATTCGGATTAGCTTTTATGCTCCGTTCACTTCAGGAAATAATTCCTTTATTTTGATTAACTAAATAACCATTAAAATGATTTGAAAAAAGCTTAATAATATTCGATGCTCAAAATTCAGAAATTATTTCCCAGGCGATTCATGTAAGCTAAAGTTAATGTTATGAAACTCGTAACCAAACTCTCTAGTGAACAGAGCCAGACTATATAAAATTCATCATATAACTTTTCACAACAATATCAAGATTGTCCAGCCCTACCGGTTTTTTAATGATTCCTCTTACCCCAACTTCCGTGTAGGCTTTGAAATCTTCCATATTCGAACAACAAGCGGTTAATATTACTATGGTTTTATATCGTACACCTTGTTTTTTCAGCTGGTTCAGTATATCAAAGCCGGTATATTCTGGCATTGCTATGTCCAAAAGTATAAGGTCATATTCCCGTTTTTGGATCTCAAACAACCCTTGCTGACCCTTATTGACTCCTTTGCACTCTATACCCTGTGACTTACAATAGTCTGTCACTGCCTCAGTTGTGTCTCTGTTGTCATCGATTGTCAATAGGTTCAAGCTCAATTATATGATTAAACTTTACTTATAAATGTTAAATAACAATTAGATAAACAAAGAAATATTTAAATCAATAATGAAGATATAATTGTTTAAATCTAATTATTATCGTCTTCTAATCCCATTGGTTCGCAACCCTACACATACTGATTTGAATGTCTTGCTTATTACATATACCAAATGTTGACTAAAATTCTATACCCAATATTTGCTAATCAAAATAACCAATGTCTCTTGCGAAAGCACGCCTTTGAGATAAAATAATTTATCTTCTGAACAACGACCAAAAATCAGGTTCTACGTTCAAAATTATCAATCCCTCTAATACATCATATCTACACGGGAACCAACTTAAAAAAACTGTCATCAACACGGGCCCGAAGGGCTTTGTGACGATATCGGTCCGATAATGTGGATTATATTGATAGTTGACCCACCAAGGATTTAGTCATTTAGAATATTTCTATTATAATTTATTGTGAATCTAAAACCCTTCCGCTACCATTCAGATTATTCATATAATATACTTAGATTTCAATTCATATTCTATTAAGGGAATGCTCCAGAAAGAATGACAAATCAAAAAAAGTTTTATACTTATTTACTTATTTACTTTAATTTCATCACAAATAAATTTGTCTGGTGAAAATTATGCGTTATTCTTTGCTGATACCGGTACGCCACAAGAATTCAGGTTATCTAATCAAATTATTGTTGGAAACCTACGATAATTACAATTCAATGCCAATCATTCGTACATTCGAGCCGAAATCTTAGGAGCAAATTCAAAATATTAAATTACAAAGATTTTGATTCTATCCTTGCAAAGATGGGTAAATCGTAATTTGATTTAAATATCTTATCTTAAACTTCAACAACTGAACTGATGAACCTTTGTTTCCTAGTGACAAGATTAAAATACATAGTAGTAAATTTTGACTTAGTGGCAAAAGTCATAGCATTCCATTCGTACAAAGGTGGGACGGGTAAAACCACTCTAGCAGTTAACCTTGCCGCAAATCTAGTGTCAAAGGATTACAAAGTGCTACTTATTGATATGGATGTTTATGCTCCAAGTTTGTATGTTTATTTTGATATCCAACCAAAGAAATGGATTAATGATTACTTGAATGATAGAATTTCCTTCTGTGATTCTGTCTATGATTTCTCTCATGTTATGAATGATTTTCACTCGAACACATCTAAAAAAGACAATGTTGGCTCATTTCATACCGTATTTTCTAATCCCTCCAAGCAAGAAATAACTGATTTGGATTCAGTCATGAGAAAAGACTCGTCAAAGTCTCAAATGTTAAAGAAGATGCTATTTCTAAAAGAAACAGGTATTACAGAAACGGATTATGATTTCATCATACTGGATACAAGTCCTGGCATTCGATATTGGTCGATTAATTCATTGGCTATTTCAGATACTATCTTTTTGTCCCTAAAAATGGATAATATAGACATAGAAGGTACTAAACATATGGCTCTGGATGTGTATGGTTCCTTCACTAGTTATGGAACCAAATCTTATCTTTTGTTAAATCGAGTCGCAGGCTATTGCGAGCCATCAGTAGTCCTTCATACGGGCAAATCTACCTATGACAATAGCTCTTCACATTTTAGCTCCATAATTACAGAACAAAATCAAACAATCAAGAATTTAGAAAAACTAATAAAAATGGATGTTCTTTCGACGATACCTTGTTATTGTGATATTCAGTTTGAAAGACAGGAGTATTTAACCGTTTTAAAAAGTCCAGACCACCCTTTTTCAAAGAAAATCGAAGAATTATCAAACAAAATCGAGTAATTCGCCCAGATTACTATAATTGAGTATCGATTTAATCGGATAGCATATAGACAATCGGTATGGAAAAAGAGAAATATCTACGTACCATACTAGTTTTGAATGAAACATTTCCCTGGTAATGACATAATATGTAGAAACTTTAAGCCAACTGATCTTGGAGTGTACTTAATTTATGGACCAAAGTCATCAGGAAAATTACATTATTGCAATAATTTCATATTAAATGGCCTAGCAGACGGGGTTTTTTGTATTATTATCAGTTCTTCATTTATAGAAAAAAAATACAAGAGCATTTTCTTTTTGGGACAGAGCTTGAGTCCTGATTTGAAGGTGTTGAATCCATATACATTGAACGGATACAATAGATACGGTTTCAATAATAGCCAAGCGCTCGAGCATCTTTTTGAGGCAGTTAAACAATTAATTGACCTCCATACCAATCAGCCTGTATACCTTGTATTAAGTTCACTGACTAACTTTTTGGAAAATTTTAGTGAACAAGAAGTAACCAAATTTGTTACAAGCCTGATCTTTCTACTCAAAAACTATGAGGTAAATTCAATATTTTGTATTGATAACACAGATCCCAATTCATCTATATTTGTTAGTAAAATAGCACATCTTTTTGATGGATTGTTTGAAACTAAGTTATCTTCTGATTATTCTCATCCGCAAAAATATATAAAACTAGTATCTATGTTTGGAAATAATAATTACAAGTCTGATTGGATAAATTACACACTAGACAATAACAATATCATCACGTCTATTAGTAACCAAACTAGATTAATTTGTAATTTATGTAAGGAACAGATCAACGAATCCCCAGCATTCTTTCAAGATCTTTCTTTTCATCAGGAGCACTTGAGCATCTATATGAAACTAGTCAATTTTTACGGAAATTCGAAAATAGCGGAATTTGGATCATCTGGAATATTATATGCAAATTTTTTCTTTATAGATATCGTTGGATTATCAGATCCTTCATTGTCAGTTAAAAATCAAATAGAAAAAATCCAGATACTAAATAACTTGATAAATTCATGTAATTCATATAAAAAAGACCGAGAAAAGAAAATCCTCCCTACCGGTGACGGTATGGCTATAGGCTTCCTGACCGATCCTAAACTACCTGTAGAATTAAGCTTGGACCTTCACAAGAAACTTGGAATACATAATTCAAACTCATCAGATAAATCAGTAATCCAAGTCCGCATAGGAATTGGAGCAGGCCACGTATTCATAGTCAATGACTTGAATGATAATCAAAATTTGTGGGGTCCAGGCATAATTCTTGCTAGGAGGGTCATGGATTTGGGGGATCAAGGTCATATCTTAATCGAAGGTGGGATAGCAAATAACTTATTTAGTATGGACAATGAGTTAAAGAAAGACATACATTATCTTGGGAGTTATTGTATAAAACATAATCAAAAAATTGATGTATATTCATTATATAATCAATATGCGGGCAACTCAGAGATTCCACAAAAGTTTTTAGAAACACATAAATCAGATTGATATCTAATACCGATAACAATAGATCCTCAAGATCTGATCTATTAATTTACCATTTACCGTCTTCGGTGATTCGTATGCCATCATCTTCCAAATTTCACAGTAATCAATTCTACTACCAATATTTTTCTCGAGTCTTATCATTACTCTGATCTAATTATTAAACATGACAAAATCGTATTTACTCATATTTGAACCAATATGTTCCTCAATATCCACAAATAAAAGCACCGGTGCAGTAAGGACATTTTATTAATTGATTATGCAGTTGTATAGTTGAGTCGGTTCATCTAACAGATGAGGTTTATCCGACCTCCAATTTCGTCACGGTCTGAAGTAACCATAATTTTTCGAATGTTGCTATGTATGCATAGGCTATCCTTTCGCTGTCAGAATATGCTACAAAGTACGCTGTTTTCTTATCATAATTAATAGGATCTGAAGTCGAAACTTGGAGCACCTTAGTATAGTCTGGCACTATGACAATGTTATTGTTCTCTATTTTTCTTTCAAAGATCCGCACATTAGCGACCTCGTTATAACTATTAATAATTCTAACATCTACACCCAACGGAAAAAGAATTCTTACTACAATATTTGACCTTGTTTCTGTCTTCAAAAATCTTAGGATACTTTGTGTTTCTTTTCTTTTCAAGGTATCAAAATTACAGAATAGAATATCAATCTCACCTTTTGCATTTTTTATTATTTCATTAATCCGGTTCTCAACCAATTTGAAATCTTGTATGTTTTCTGTATACAATTGATCCTCTTCGAGAAGTTCACCTTTATCTTTGACCGAAATATTGTTCTCATATCTTGCTGCATAGTCTGACATTTCCAGTAATCGGCTGTAGTACTCTGCAGAGTTTTCGCTTAATATATGAATAAGTTTGTAATACCAAAATAACGAGGCAAGAATGCAGAGATAGGCGAACGCCCACATCGCTTCCCATATCAATTCAGTCTCTGAAAGAAATTCTTCATCAACAATAGCTGCGGTCAGGTATATGAGATCTGTGATAGTGGCTAATATCAGGAAAGAGGTAAATAATATCCAGTGATAGATATATGGATTACTTCTAGGTAGCTTAGTTAAAATGAGTATCGAAAGAGATAATAAAACAATGTCGCCATAGTTAGTAATGGTACCAATCACAATATCAGGCCACTGGGATTGAAAATCTACTTCCTGGCTAAAAATTTGGATAGTTGAAATTACAGGCAATACAGCTGCCAGTGTTACTACAAACGCAATCACTCTACGTCTTATTATTCTGTTTCTGTTTATAGTTTTAAATGATCTGTAGGTAAATAGAATTAGAGGTCCATAGCCTGCAACATAGAAAATTTCCCCGACACCAGGGTATGGAGCATCTGTAACTAGTACAATTTGATAATACGTGTAGGAAAATTCACCAATAAACCAGAGAGTTACTCCTATGAAAACGAGCTTAAATTTCTGAATATCTAAATTTCTGGGATTTGAAAGTATTATGAACAAAGATATACAGGTAGATGAGCCCAACAAAACTGCTGAGGTTGTGCCTATGTACCTGTCGTCGTCAGTAGGAAATAGTATTATATGTATAAGCACGATAGCTACAGCTATGGCAATAATAAATCCGAAGAACAAATACTTTGTTTCATGAGTAATTTGAAAAGCAGATTCAATATTTTTTGTTCTGCTCAATTATATTTGAATCCTCTGACAATTATTTAAATTCATAGACAATATATTGTATAATGCATTCGAACTTGATATATTCTGAATCAATTCTGATATCCTATCATTTTCATTTGGTCCCATTGCATTCTTAGAATTAGCAGTGATTTGACTCCGGTTTTCCATAAGATTCCCATAGTATATCGCTACTCTACTCGTTCGTAATTATGCTTTAACCTCAACAGTATCCAAAAATGTTTACATTATAATGATGATATCTATAATAGCATATATGGAATGACATTACAGCAACAAGAATTTGACATTCTATAGATCCAAATCTAGAAAAGACAACATTAGTATTACACAGAGAACGCGAGGCCGACATTATTCTGATTACGAGTTCCTATATAAAAAATCTCCGCATTTACATCTTGTAAATTCCATTGTATCTTTTCTAACTGGGTTTAATCTTCAAATCAATTAGGTTATCTGCATCATTATCTGTTTTTCAAAATGGACATAGCAGTTAGTTTCCCATTGATATCGTCTAAATTAGTACATATATTAGATCATTTGAGATATTCAGAAATAAAATCTCTGTACTTGTATTTTAATTCTTCACATAGAAACGCATAGGACCGTATGATGCGTCTACAATCCTTGTTTTCACAATGACATATCAAATACCATCCGTTTTCGCTTTCTGAAGTTGAATAATCAAATGTCACTTCCTCACCTCTTCTAATATTTTTCATCGCAACAATTTTTACGGAATTTCTGATCCCCGAATTTGGGCTGCAAGAATGGTTTATGTACCAGCCAGGGTTATTTCTGAGCGGAGAGATCCATTGAAATTTTTCTATTTGTAACCACCTAGAGCCTACATAGCAAGGAAATCTACCCTTTTTCAATACCCCTTCCCAGGTGAAAATAAGATCTCCTCTCTTAAAGTTTACCTTTGCAAAAAGTCCCTCACCGGTGCCACTAGTTCGACCAAGGTATAGATTCTTCCAAATCAAAGTCTTTTTCGCCGATTCTTTATTACCACGACCAATAGGAATGCCATGTGTTAATATTGAGCAATATCAACGACTAAAATTACTACAATATCGCTTCAACTTTATAGTCTCCTCTATTTGTCAGCCTCTCAAGTCTTTTTAGTACGAAAACTGCAGTTTCCCTAACTGCATCGCTTGGGTCTTCCAGCATCTTTCTCAGCGTTTCTTTACATTCGTGGGCTCGCATCAAACCCAAAGCTTCTATAGCTTCATGTCTTACAAGTTCATTTTTATCATTTAGAGCAGAGTTAATCAGGTTAGGAATCTTAGATCTCATGTTTCGCACGCCAATCTGAAAAGCGGCTTCATGTTTTACAATTCCATTGTCGTCATTAAGCAAAACCCATACCATTAAGTCTGCTATTTCAACTAATATTGGGTCATCTATGTCAATCACCTCAGTTATCTCTCCTGCAAGCCAAACAGAATCCCATCGCATGGATTCGTCTCGTTCTTTTGTTAAAATTTGTATAATTTTGTCAAGTCGTTCTCTCGGGGGCAGCTTTCTCAGGTCATACTCATCGAAGATAATTTCCATTATAGGGCCAGCTATTTTAGAAGAATTATTTAAGGTTTCTTGTATATTCTTGGCTACCTATCGAGCGAATTACAAATAATAAAGAACACGAAAGAAAGAAAGGAATTCATTTCATGTATGAATTAAATATTGCTGATTGAACTAAGAGTAAATAGCGTTACTATAATAATTAACGGGCCCGAAGGGCTTCGATCCCTCGACTTCCGGCTTTCTTCTTAATTATTTTATTAGATAGAAGGCAGGCGCTCTATCCATGCTGAGCTACGGACCCTCAAAAAACTTTGATTGGAACTTCCCTATAAAATTGTTGGGCTTTGAACCATGGGTAATGTTTTTGGAGGATTGTGTATTATGACTCGATTTGTGACATAAATGAAACCGTTTCAGTACTTCAAGCCGACCTTTGTATAGGATACTGCATGTCTTTTCCACCCCGTAAACGGATTTTAAAAGAGACTAATTCTCATAGTGGTGAAGACATTAAATTGTTAGTTACCAGTTGTGTAAATGATAAGATGTATCCATCTGTAAATTGATTGTGCTTGTTTAGGTATGACACCACAACACATTTAGCTTACCTTCTATAGGATTGTCATTGTTATGAGGGATACCTTCCTCAGATTGCTTTCAGACGATGAAAGAAATATTTTGTATGATATGATAAAAGATGAAGAGGATAACGGGGAATCAAGTTACCGTGCCAAAATAATCTTACTCAAGGATGAAGGCTATACTGTTCCCGAAATAAGAAGAGCTACCAATCATCATGACATCAACATAAGAAAGTGGATTCATCGATTCAATGAACAGGGTGTTGATGGAATCATGTCCAAACTACACAAACATAGATCAATCAAGCTAACGGTAGAAAATTGAGAAAAAGATTGTAGAAATAGTATCCAAGAATCCAAGAGAAGTTATGGATTACCCTTCTCCACATGGTCATTAAGGGTACTGGCAGGATATATATCAAAGGAACTAAACCTTGTGGATTCTATAAGTCACACAGAGATTAGAAACATACTCCTAAAACATGGGATAAAGTATCATCGACAATCAAAGATAACCCTTGGGACCAGCACAGATCCAGAATACAATTTAAAAAAAAGAGGATTGAAGAACTAAGGTATAGTCCACCTATAGACTCTGTTATCCTTTACAAAGATGAGAAGGGTCCCATCGCAGCAAAGACATATGGGGGTCCCTAGTGGTCATCTTCTCAGTCTAAAGTTAGTAAGGCTCAGAAGACCAATGGAATTCTAAACGTGTTTGGGGTTTATGATTATACAAACAACCAGATGTTGACTCATCCACGGCTACAGGCGTAAGACAAGCAAGCAGATTCTGGATTTCATAAAAAGAGTTGATAGAAAGTATGATGACAATGGTGTGACGCAGATATTTCTTGTACTGGATAATGTATCCATACACAAATCAAAGATAGTAAAAGAAACTCTAGCCAGATACCATCCAAGGATTCATTTGGTATTTCTTCCGACCAGAACGCCTGAACTTAATCTGCTAGAGGTAAGGTGGTTGTGGATGCACAGACAGGCTATAAACAACTCTGTCTTCAATGATGAACAGGATATAGGTAAAGCCGTATCAGATTGGACATACTATTACAACAAAAAGCATAGATTCAAAGCAAGCATAATCAGTTTACAGATGGATACATCTTATCATTTACACAACTCTTAACCACGGCGCCTAAATAGGCAAAACATAAGCTTGCCTTTTAAATATATTGATTAATATATCAAGTATAGAAAGTTTTATCAGTTCTTTTATCCTCGCTATTTGATGATAGCTAAAAATGCATACAG
>JBGTFK010000119.1:0-26286 GCA_041747305.1 Candidatus Nitrosocosmicus sp. | reverse complement strand
TCAAAACTACACAAAAAGTGTTCAGAGCTTTTTCTCCTTACTATCTGCGAACAACCAACTAACTTCAATAAATGAGAATATTGCTGGAGGTAGCGGCCCAATAACTGATATGGATAAGGTGTGGGATTTAATGAAAAATGAGGTTATGACTCGAAACGATAGACAATTGGTATTGGACGAAATTAATAGCATCTTGGCAGCCGCCCAACCCGGGTTTACCCAAATACAACAAGATGCGCTAAGTTTCTGTATCACAGATGAAACCAATGCTTTGGGTCCTGGACTTAACTATTAGGTCCATCACCTTTTTCTTTAGGCAAGACAATGGTCCACAAAGTTTTTCATTTTCATTTATTCATTTTTGTTTCGTAAACCTCTTGACACTCAAAGAGATTGACCACCGAACCTGATTCCCGAACCATTAATATGTAATAATAGTTCCATGTCATTTTTACGTCAAATCCCACTCGGTCCATAATAACCATAGCAAAGAAATACGATCGAAGAAATGCACAATAAGTATTTTTCAAATTTAATTTATTTCTGCAAACATATCGTCAGTATTAAAGATAAAATAGAGGGCAGTGGCCTACAAATCTATTGAACCCTTTTACCTACCATACTCAAACCCCCTTGAGCCAAAACTAGAATTATTGAAAATTGCAAGAAAAGAATCCATTGTTACATGCAGTTCCATGTCATTTTTGCCCCATATCCTATTCAGTCACTCTCTTTCACATACGTCGGATTCAATGGTTAATACCTTAATCATTCAGATATAAAGTCACTTAAAAAGACCAGTATTAGCACTCTTCTTTCAGACAGTTAATCTCATGGAAATTTTACCTTGCTTATCTTAAATCATAAATGTAGGTGAAAAGAAGAATTCTTGTGAATTATCACATCTTGTTATTCTCCTTGACCATTGGAATATCTTTTATCTTTGTTCTATTCCCGCTCAGTATAAGTCATGTATTTGGACAACACGATATACCATTTAATGTTGCTGCGGTTGGAGATATTGGTTGTAATAACAATGGAAAACAAACAATTTCGTCAATTGCAAACATTCAGCCTAATTTAGTTATCTTCTTAGGGGACTTGTCTTATGATCCGAGTTTAGATTGTTTCTTTGATCAAACAAAGGTTTTAGAAGTAAATGGAACTAGCAATATATTACTTGCAGTTGGTAATCATGATATAGGCAGTGGTGATGGTAATGACATAACAAAAAAACAACTTATGCTACATTATAGCATACCTAAAGAGGGATATTACAGCAGAACATTTGATCACAACGGCAGCAAGATTCTTGTGATAGCCATGAATTTCACAGGGTTAGAGAAAGAAAATCAAAACAGGAACAGCGAAGAAAACAATCTAGAAAATGAACAATTTAACTTTGTTAAAAATGAATTAGAAAATTCAAATGCAAAATATAAGATGGTAATAAGCCATGCACCTTTCGTTTCAGCAGAATGCAATTCTATTTTAAAAACTCTCAGACTGATATCCTGTCACAGTACTTTAGAAGAATGGAACAATGGTCTCTTTGTCAAATATCACGATCTTTTTAAGAATAGCGGAGTAGATATGGTATTATCAGGCCATAATCATAATTATCAGCGAGAAGAAAAAGATCATATAAATTATGTTATTAGTGGACTCGGCGGTAGAAGCCAATATAAAATAATGGAGGAAAATGATTCTCATTTTTCTGATGTTTATGGCTTTTTGCAACTACAATTTTATCCTAAAGTTATTGAAGGCAAATTTATTCCAAATGATGATGAATACCCAGAAAGAGATCGATTTAATGTTAAAGTGTCTTAATAACCGATTTAACTCTGAAACCACCATGAAAGTAATATTTGTGATATCTATTAAATAATAATAACAATAATAAAAAATAATAATCATCACACATTCTTTTACGTATTGTATAAAGATTTTGGGAAACCATGTCCTTGGTGTATGTCTTGGGTTAAAAGTGAAATGAAGATAGAAGTATCACAAGTAAATTGGAATAATCGAACTGGACTGTTTACTGTGTATGGCCGGGCTACATGCCGATATTGTCAAAAAACAATGAATGGGAAGAATAGATTCAACAAATTCAGTCCAGATAAAAACCCATCGAATTGGTGGACGGAATGGAAAATAATTCCTTTGGCTCTCATGGAGCATGCTGAATGCCCCAAATGTGGTTCGAAAAATATTACCACAGAAAATATTGAGAATATTAATACGAATGAGGGTATTGACATTTTAATTTCCTTTAAATGTAAAAATTGCAATAATACCAAATCTCAAATTATTATAGAATTTCAAAGTTTATGGGATAAAATTGAATCAATCAAAATAAGTCCAGACAATATGGAAATTGTTAAGGATCATTCAGACGAAATAAATCACTCTTTTATTGATTAAATATCTTAGCATGAAATCAAACATATAAGGTATGATAATTTCATATAGATGATCTTTCATTCAAACTCATTAAGGTTGTCCGTTCTTTATTATTTGATATTTCGGATTTAGACCTCTTAGTCGACTACCTTAACATCTTAATATACTGTAATCGGATAAAAGATCCTCAGTTGGACTAATCATATCTACAAGAACTGACTCAAGATATAGCAAGAATTGTCTTTTACAAAATTGTAAAATTCTTAAAATTAAATCCAAAATTCATACCAGATTTGTATTACATACGTTCGGCCATTACATTCGCATGTTAATATCTTTATATTTCTCTAGTTGTTTAATTTGTTAGAACCCTTATCAAAGA
The DNA here is from genome assembly GCA_041747305.1 of Candidatus Nitrosocosmicus sp. Classification (GTDB taxonomy): domain Archaea; phylum Thermoproteota; class Nitrososphaeria; order Nitrososphaerales; family Nitrososphaeraceae; genus Nitrosocosmicus. The sequence goes on along the minus strand of JBGTFK010000119.1, from coordinate 23,495 downwards.
ACCTATATCGGTAGTAAGCCCCTTGGGCCCATTGACTACATGGGCTCATATACTTGAGCCTCTTTTATATAATTGGTTAAAGACAAACAGAATGAAGAATAGTCAATATTGTGCGAATTATCAGGAGGTTTTCATCTAAATGCTTGCTAAACTTTCGACTACCGTTGGTAAGATACAGATGCTTTCTAAAAAGGATAATTCTACTTTGATCCTTGAATTTCATGAATTCATGAAGGAGAATGGAGCATCTGAAAGACATCAGAACAATAATCTCAAGGCTATCTCATCTTTTTCACAGTTTCTTGGCTCTGGGAATCTGATAGACATTAACGAAAGAGAAGTGTTTTGGTATTTTTGCAATCCAAAATAAAGGATAAAGAATTAGATCCAGAACAAAAATGGATAACAACTTATAACGACTATCTTCACAGATTAAAACATTTTTTCAGATGGTTATCTAACAGGAGCAAAAATGTATCGATGGATGAGTGGAAAACTCCAGACTTTCTTCAATCAATAAAAATTAAAAAAACCAAAAGGTTAAGTCCGTATTCAGAAACAGAAATCTGGGAGAAAGATGAATTCTTATCTATTATAAAATATGAGCTATTCGAAAGAAATAAGGCTGCTCTTGCGTTGATGTGGGACCTTAATGCTAGAAATCATGAAATTACCTTACTTAAGATAAAAAATATTCGGTTGAAGGAAAAGTATGGTGAGGGGGAAATACCGTTTGAATCCAAAACAGGTACTGGTCCTCTCCTTTTAACTGTGTCATTTCCTTATGTGCGAGATTGGCTTAACGAACACCCATTTAAGAATGAACCAAATGCAAGGCTAATTTGTAATTTGCATAATGGTGCGCCTATAAAACCGGAGGCTCTTCAAACTATGATGAGTCAGTTAAAAAAGAGAATAATGCGATTAATTGGAACTGGAGAAATAAAAGATAAAGTCGAAAGAGATAAATTGTTATTACTCGTTAATAGTAAACGATTCAATCCTTATTGCATAAGACATTCATCAGTATCTAGTGACTCGGATCACTTGCCTGAATACGCTCTAAAAAAGAAGGTTAGATGGTCAATGAATTCAAAACAAGGTTCAAGATACATCAAGAGAAGATGGACCAATGAATTAAAGAATAAAATACTAGAATATAATGGCATAACTATTTCTGAATCTGTCAATAAGAAATCAACTATTTTGAATTGTCCTCGTTGCGAATTGACAAATGCATTTGAAAATAAATATTGCTCTAAATGTAGTTACCCGCTAAAACCAGAAGCGTTTGAAGAAATTAAATCTTCACAGGAAGAAAAAATCAACACCCTTAAACAAAAATATGAACAAGATATGAATTCTTTACGAGAAGACCTGAATGAAAAATTTGATAAAGTAATTTTACTTATTCAACAGAACCCTAATTTAGCCAATATTAAACCGGAAATCTTGAGTAACATTAAATGAAAATCAATCTATGAAAGGGTATCTAAAAGAATAACTTTTAGAACATCCATCATCAAATAATCCAAGAGAATGGCTATTTATCGGTAGGAAAAACTTCATTTGGAAAGAAAATAACAAGAGATGTACTCCTAAAGCACTTTCAGGAATACTTTCGAGACAAATACTGTCCAGATTTAATATAAAAAGGAACGTTCCAGATAATGATAAGCATATATCAGAAGCACAACAGACAATTGAGCAGTTACAAGCATCAGAACAAGACGCCCAATGTGCATCAGGAGATGTCACAGCTCTTTCGTGTAACAATGTTAACCTACAAGCTCAGATAAATGGAGAAATTCCTAGAAATGATCCAGACCCAGACCCAGACCCAGACCCAGACCCAGACCCAGACCCAGACCCTGATCCACTTCCAAAACAAATTTGTCACGTTTCAGCAGGTGGTGCACAAGGAAATTTCCAGGAAACAACATTGGATGTACAAAATCAACAAATGTATGATGCACACATCAATAACCCTGCTCATCCACTAGACTATGACGGCCCATGTACGGGGAGATTCTAAAAAAATTAGATTCTCAAAAAACTAATTGATCAAGGTCAATTTTCCTTTTTTTTACAGTTCATTTAGTCATGCTCCAACATATTCTTACTTTCCAAAGTTCTTGGTGGATCAATAATTACATTTGAATACTAAAATGAAATACGTAGATTCAATATTTTTTTTATTAATTTAAATTTTGTTCAAGATTTATAAGATTGATCAATGATGTAATATTAATCGTCAGGTTGATGTCTAAGAGCCTGGGGGTATAGGATGGATGAGGTATATCGGGTAAGATAGTATAGGAGACTTAAAAAACATGGTTTTTAGCGATTCCATGTTTTTTTAAGTGTGTGTGCGTATTATCCCTTTGCTCTTATTATTATCTTACACAAATGGGAGTTATAGAAAGTTAGGGTCTTTCTATACGATGCGAAACTCACGAAATAGCCGTAGTCAATCCGCCCTATCTAAGGCTTCTATATCTACGTTGTCAGGACAGAAAAAGTTATGGTTTAATAAATATTTTATTTTAGAAGTTATTTTGAATCAAACAAACATAGTTTTAGATTTAAGGAATAACAAGAACTCAGGTTATGAATTCTTTATACGACTAGCAGGAATAAGAAAATGGATCAGTTAGGAATATGAAACTTGGAAATATACGGACAGATCAGTTTCATAATAAAAGAAATATCAATATGAATAAGAGTATCTTGATATTATTGATTTACATGATTCCAAATTTTTTATTATCATATTCAGAAATAGCGAATAATCTTGATAAACATTAGGAGCAAATTTCACTGGAGTCTATCATAATAAGAAACATTTCTAGGACTGCCGGGCTTCATATGTAGAATTGCAATACTGTATCTAGCATTGGTTCGGATCGTTTTCACTTATCCTTATAACATTAAATTTTGGTCCTCTTACTAACAATCCGCACAATAACTGACGGAATAATCTTGGTTGAAACGGATGTAATAAATCACTTGTGTTCAGTTTGACCATATTAATATGCACCCTCTATTATAGTCAAATTTGTTACTAGTCCCCTTGGGCCCATTACGATAATGGTTCTTTTATTTGGGTTCTTCAAATAAAAGGTGTATAAGGAAAAGTGTTAGAATTTGAAAATAAAATTTCATTCTTTTCATTACGAACCTGTTAAAAAGCCATAGAGTAGAGCGAATCGAGAAATAAATTATTCAACTAACATTATTTATTTAGATCTTTATTTTGGTCCCACCAAACCATCAAAATTGGGAATAAACTTATCAATGTTAGGCATGTTATTATACTCTTCCTTTATTCTAATAGCATTAGATAGAAAATTATCTTTCATCAGGTCTAACTGATTGGTCATTATTTTTTTTGATTCCTCATTTAGAGTTAAAAAATTTGATTCCACCTTTTCAATATTGCTTACTATCTCCTTATTTCCAAACATGTTTGAATAATTTTTCATTATCGATGCATTTGTTTCAATCATTTGTTTCTGTTGAAGATATGCATTTTCAATCATATTCTTGAATTGAGCATAATGTAATTCGATCATTTGTTTCTGTTGAAGATATGCATTTTCAATCATATTCTTGAATTTCTCATTGTCGGTCATTATATGTGTCTGATTTTGCTCTTAAAAATAATTATATAAATATTGTTATTTCTTAAATTATTAATCAGTTCATTTTCAAAAATCTATAAAAAATTGATATAATTGTTTCACTAACGATGAGAAATACACTAAAATTTTCTACTAGTCATACGCACATTTTTAAGTCGACATCGCATCACATCTTATAAACTATATTAACATCTACCCCATATCAGATGATGGTGTATAAAAAGCATCTGTTTCTTATCATTATAACATTTATACTTGTAATGATGGTTGGTGGTTCAACTTCTACTTACCACTTAGTTGTACAGGGTAAACCAATTGCAGGGGGACACATCGAATGTGATAGTGATTTTTTTGGTGTTACATGTTGCTGGTTTGAAGATTTCGGTAATTATATTTCGTATGTATGTCAGACATGTGATGAAGATGGCTCGGGTTGTGGTCCAATCGTAAAGACTGATACTAGATCTTTAGAAGAACCGCCAAATTCTCCATCAACAGATCTCCCTGTAATTCCAGGAGGAAATGGAGTTCTTGAACAGCCTCCAACGTCTTCACAACAGGGTCAAGAGAGTGCACTGGAAGATGAGGCTTCAAAGGGCAGTGTCTTTGAACAACGATCAATGTATAACCCTCCTCAAATAGCACCACCTACCACAAATGTAGACCAAGAGAACAAGACTCCATCTAACTAATATCTTAAACCCGAGACTGATCACATTTTATGAAAAAAAAGGTATTTTTCTTGTTGATAAACATCATTTACAAATTTATTTAAGCAAAGTACAAAATAATTCAGAAGGGCTATCAAAAACTAATATGAGACTTTATATCCATCCTATCTAATCCATCCTTTTCTTATCATATCATTTTATACCTAAGATCTAATTGGAACATTTTGAATTAATATTTCATAAGGTTTTAGTCCAGTTATTCTTTAATCCATATTCGTCTTCGCTTTCAGACATCTTACTTTCAATAATATTTTTATTGAGAATATCTAATTACAAATAATCCTAAATATATAGTTCCGACCTATAAAATGGATACACTAATTCCAGGCCTTTTTGACTAAGATAATACTAGTTTGAATAACTTGATTATACACCCATATCTTTAAATGAAACTTTATCTAGTCTAATAGAAGAATCTATCTTTTAGAACCGATATCGGTTGTAACCCCCACGGGCCCATGTCAAATATGACTATAAATTTGGGTTCAATACAAAGCCTCTATGGATAAAATTATAACGAAGGATGACGAGAGTCCATTGACTTAACTTCTATTTATGCTCCATGCTTCTGAGTCAAAAGGCAATATCCACCTAGACTACAAGTTTTCTCTAAATTTCTTGGTTTAGACGGTAATATAGAAAATCAATCTAAACTTTTTGTTAATAAATTTAAGATGGATAAGGAAGACGATCGATTGTTGCAAAAAAAAACTCTTACTGTTATAGTTTGTAATCACTTCTATTCACCGCGCAAACATAGTGGAGGATCCTCTTCTTTTATTGGCTTCAAACAGTGTTCAATCGGTTTAAGCTCTTCATAACAAAAAACTTCACCTCGATCATTTTTCACACATGTTACTTTTTCAGCTGTTGGACTATTATCTCCATTGCCAATGCCATCACCACCACTTTTATCCCTAGACGAGGTATCATTAACAGGTATTAGACCATTAGAATTTATTATTTCCATAGTAAGTTCCCGCTGCACCTGTTGCTGCTCTTGTTGTTGTTCCTCACTTAGGGTTTCATCCGTTGGACTAGGGTTTATTGCATCTGTTAATTTCTGGTTTGAGTCATCGTTATCATTAGCATCATCTCCTCCTGATCCAGCTGAAGCTCCATTATCATTATCATTAGCATTACCTTGCTGTTGATTTTCACTTGTTTCCTCTATGGATGAGGAAAATACAACCTGCAGATCTACGGCGATAAATGAATTTCCTGGTAATGCAATCATGGAGAGTCCAATTAAAGCTAGTGCTAAGATGAGATTTATTTTCATTGATATCCAAAATAAGTAGATCGGCTATATAAGAATACAAATTTAGTCTAATGCACGAATAATTTAATGGTTTGAGTAAATGCTCAAATGGATAATTTGATCTTCTTGGTGAATACAATGAATAGATTAAATAATCATATAGATAAACTAGAGAATGAATTGAACCCCTTTACCTACCATACTCAAACCCCCTTGGGCCCATTACGATAATGGTTCTTTTATTTGGGTTCTTCAAATAAAAGGTGTATAAGGAAAAGTGTTAGAATTTGAAAATAAATATGGAAATATATAGAATGAAAAATGAAAAGAGAGAAAATGTAACTATGGAGCTGCTGATGATTCCCAGGTCAATTTTATATAACTTATTTAAAGAATACAAAAAGGCCGCCAAAAAAAATATCCCATAAGATAGAAACCATCTGCGACAGATTGATAAGTGTCTACGCGTCTACGCGCAAAAATCCATCAGAGTAACCACACAGAATTTCGGCAATGCTCCATGTAACAATAGTTAACAAAAAGGATTAAATTGTTTTGAATGTTTTAACTATTTCAAAAAAAGGCACTAAATTTGAAATTAATCTCAAATTTAGAGCAACTATTCTAAAATAACAACAAAGATAATATTCAAAATAAAAAAATGGAATTATTTGAGGATAAAAACCATGGCTGAAAAATACGATGCAAAATTATTTGACAAATTGTAATAAAAGATGATCACAAGATCATGATTAACCATTCGGGATTGCATTCAATTCATTTAATTATACAAAGTAGCGCTTATTAAAGACCGATACGGAATTCGTTGGTAATTAATTCAGCCTCTTTCCATATTTTTTTATCAAAGTGATTTTAATTTGAGTATCTGACGTTCTGTGGCTTTAATTATTGATTCTGAATTATATTCTAATTTGATCGGAAAATAGATAATTGATTTATCTACACCAACTATGGATTCAATTTCAGATCTAAGCGATTCTATTTTGGAATTATCTTCTCTAGCTAATATAAAGCCCATAACCTCGTTTTGATGATGAGGTATTACCGATGATATCATGTATTTATGAATTCTATTAAAAACAGATTCAAATACAGTTTCGTAATATCCCCTATTAACTTTGATCTCTATATAAAAAACAATTTGACCTTTTATTGCTTCGGGAGAGGGAAGGATTGTGAATTGTATTAATCGGCTATTTTGCATCATTTGTAATCGCCTATGAATAGATTTGGTCGAAAGAGTTGTTTTATTTCCAATTTCAGATGTTTTAATTTTAGGGTTTTGTAATAGATGTTTTATTATTATCCAATCCATTATCGTTAATCTAAAGTTTAGTTTGTATGCAACACATTTTTGTACCATGATCCCAATAACAATTGATTTAAGCGAATCTAGTAATAACATGAACTTATCTTCTGAGGAATCTCTTATTCCTATAAAGAATCCTTCAACTCCTCCTAATACTGAAAATCGGTACATTATATCACCTACTAGTGTTACTTTCTCAAATACATCATGGTTAAGTTTATCCTTTTTGATTACAAAAATGCAGATGAAACTATAACCTAGTACATTAGGACTGACAAGTGTGACAAACCTATCGATGACTTTTTCTTTTAGCATCTTATCTATACGCGATTTTGCGCTCTTTGTAGTAAGGCCGATAGATTTTCCAATCTTGGAGTAAGAAGATCTACTGTTCCTAGCCAATAAATTAAGTATTCTTAGATCTGTCTCATCCAAGATAAGGTCGGTCAATATTCTAACTTTATTAGTACGTATTATAAAAATATCATTCTGCACGAAAGAGTACAATTCGATGCTTGGTCTCTCAAGAAACGGTATTATATGGACCCTGGGTATCCAACTCGGACATTTTCTATACAATACTGTCCTTTTTTGTATGTAGAATACTATCAATCTTAAATGTAATCCTCTTAGTAATGAAATGATGATTAATAATTATAGATTCCTGTCAGTAGCTATTTTGATGGCTCCATTTATCGTACTTGGCAGTATGACAAATGGGGAAATAAACGAATTAAATTTTTTTACTGGATCCCAAGAATGGGGTATCAATAAACATCAAATGGCTTTTGCATTTGATAATAGCACCATGAATATGGATTTGGTAATAAATACTAGTACTTTGAAAATTCATGATCTGAATGATAACAATTTCCCAGATACTGGTGAACTTAGTACAGTTTTAGGTACATTATATTATTCAGAAACTCAAAACGAAATGGGATTATATAGAGCGTCGTTTATTTGGGGTATATTAGATAATTCTACAGATGGAGCACCTGTTACTTTAGGAACTCAGGTATTTGACATAAAAAATAATGGAACTATTGCTGTAATTGGCGATATAGTTACTGACTCACGTATTGGATCTGAACCTGGATATCCCCTTCCAGTAACCTCAGTAATCGCTGGAGGGACAGACAGATATCATGGCGTCAGTGGATCTGTTATGACAACTGAAAAGTTATATGATCCTGGAAAAGCCTTGTATTTAGATATTGTATTTAATATGATATATCCTAATGGATCAAAATGATTTGAATTTTTGTTTTTTTTATTATTTAAAGATTCTGAAGTAGTATTGGATTTACAAGCAATTTATTGTCGCGTTCCTTACACTAAGCTCAAGTTTATTTGGTAAATTATAAAAAATAATCAGAAAGAAAAATCATTCCTAAAAGTATCGATTATAGGATTATGCGAAATTTATATTCTTATGGTTATCTCCTCTGGTCCTTGTTGAGGATTATTTAAGAGATTATAGCATATCATTGCATTACCTCCAGCAGGTACAGGACCTTCTATACAGATGTGAAATGTCTCATTTACCTCTATCACTCCAGATGGCATTACTATTTCAGTGGTGTATTCTCCATCAGATGTGTCACTATATAATGCATCAGATAAATCTATATTAAAATGACCATATTCAGGATGCTCTTTTACGTAAATATCTACTAAATCAGAGAAAACGTGATCAATATCAATATCTAAATCGTCAACCAGAGTGGCCCGTATAATAAAATTACCTTGATTTTCACCTTGGGTTGCTATTGCTACATCCGTATTCATTGCGGAACTAAAAACAATGGTTAGGGCGGCTACCACGGATAAGAAAATATGAAATAGTTTTCCATCCTGATTCTGTTTTTTCATTTTAATATTTGATGTTTTATGCATAGATTTCTAAGGACGTCAAATTATTTAGAATTTGTCATTAAATTGCAATACTCTAATACTCTGAGATGATTAGAAAATGATAGTTTTATCGTATTAAAAGGGACGAAACCTATATCTAATAAACGAGTTTAATCCAGATTACAATAGTTATATTCTCATTGATGACGTCATCGCTATGTTAGTTTTAATGATGTTACTTTGTTAACTCGTACAATGAAATACCATACTAAATAACATTAAATCTATTTAAAAATTATTGTAAAGAACATATGCGATACTTTATCACCTCAAACCTAGTTATGCGTGCGTGACTAACCATCATAAGTTTTCGATAAAGTTCTAATAGTATGAGAATATTGGAGTATTGCAATTAGTTAGCAAATCCATTATATTTTTTATTCTTTATTGATGATATGAGTAACAAAATAACAACTCAACATCAAGAAAAGAAAGTACAAGAACACGCAGTAATAGTTATGATAGCCACATTTGCATTACTGACATGTTCAATACTGCCTACAAATGAAATATTGGCAGTTGCGCCAAATGATCCTGAAAAAACCGGATGTAATCCCCAAACAGATTCAGATTGTTTTCCAGAAGAGATCGTGGCATTCCATAACCCAAGCAACGCCCGTCTGTTAGAGCTAGATAGTCCAACCACAAGCAGTAACAATCCCACAGATAGTTCAGTAGATATTGAAGCAGATGAACTTGTCGTAAAAGGATGTAAGGGTGGAACAGCAGGTGAGGTCCCTGGAAAACCTGGTGTCTGCAAAGAATTGTCCCCTAAAAATGAACACCAAGTTTACATGCACATTATTGGTAATCTCAAAGCATAGAAGCCAATTTAACGGTGATGTCCCCTAAAACTGAACACGACCCTCCTTCAATGGGAATCGCTCAAAAATTGGCCAATGTCAGGCAAGCGTATTCCAGTCATAAGGGTCATTCTGTTGCAGTTTCTATGGTGAATTTAGACGGAGTCGATATTGTGCTCGGGAGGGGAGATGGAATAACTGGAGTTACGGTTAATGTAGAACGAGAAAAAACATACGCCGACGACCATCAGTACATAAATCTAAACCGGGAGCAAGAAAAAGACTGGAATTAATCAAACGAGGATATGTACTGGGTATACCAATCAAAAAGATGAAAAAGAAGACGAGGAAGGAAAAAGGGGAAGATAAGGAAGGAAAAGTGATACCATTTCGCAAAAAAAATATTCTGCAAAAAGATGAGTGATAGAGAGAACCAATTCATGGCATAACAGATTTAGAGAACTGTTTATCAGGTATGAAAAGAAGGTAGAGATTTATCTTGGACTGGTACAGTTCTCATGTTGCATAATCGCATACAGAAAGATAATTCTGGGAGAGGCCCTAAATAGAATTTATCTTTTTGTTTTTCTGATTGTGAATATTATTCACTCATATTTGTTTCTAACCTGAGTAATTAAGTCATTTCTTAGTTTTTCCAAATCATTAACGTTACATTGATTAATTTATAATTACGGTTGGAATTTATTCTTTAAATGTTACTTCAATTATGCCATCATGTATCTTCACTTCAAAAAGTTTCATGGTTATAGTAGCTACAGGTAATGGTATAACATTGACAATATAACCTGTGGCACCTAGAACTTTAATTGCAAGATAGTCGCCATATCGATTTATATCAAAATTGTCTTTGTTTGTGAATGGGGCCTTTACCTTCAAAATTAATGTCGAGCCATTTTTTATGAATTCAAAAACCTTATCTGAGTAAAAGACTCTTGATGGATCTTGATTATCAAAAATTGCCTCTGCATTCTCCCTTAACATTTCAATTCCTTTTAGTTCTTTCTCATAAAACCTTTCTTCTATAATATGCAGCGGATAGAAACTGGTTTTTGCCTCTTCAATTTTTCTACTTTGAAACTCTATCCACCTAGTAAAATAGCTATTAGGAACTTCACGTGGAAATATTTTATTAATTATTACAACATCAACATTAATACCATACAGATTTGCAGACATAAGAGCCCTTTTTGCATTCTCGATACTAAATGTATCTGGGTTAATTATTAGTCTCAAGCTTGTAATTTTAGGATCAATTATTATTTTTGATAAAAGTTCAAGTCGCTTAAGTAAATTTATCTCGATTTGAATCACATCAGTAGGAATCTGCGCAAAAGAAGAGAAAGGTTGAAACATTTTTGCAAATCCACTAAAGACCCCTGTAAAGCCAGACAGTTTTTCTCCGATATTTCCAACAAGTTTAGGAAAATACAAATACCTCAAGGCTTCCCCAGAAGCAGGCATATCCAAAACTATACAATCAAAGCTATTATGACGTATAAATTCTTCAATTTTTAACAACGAAAAGAGTTGAGTCATTCCAGGAAGCATTGCGATCTCATAGGATAATGTTTCATCTAATCCTCTTCTAGAGAATATCGATGCAACATACGATAAAATAGAACCATAATTTTCTGCTAATTCAAGGACTGGGTCTATTTGTAATGCATACAGACCATCCGATACCTTAACGGGCTTATTTCCTACAGCACTTACCATAAATGCATCCTCTAAAGTATGCGCAGGATCTGATGATATTATCAAAGTTTTATAATTTAGATCTGCAAGTTTTATAGCAGTAGAGCATGAATTAACTGTCTTTCCCGTACCACCCTTTCCGGTATAAATTATTAATCTCACAATCTATTTATTACAAAATGTTTTAAAAGTGTGCTCAAGTAGGGAGACGAGGATATTTGAAAAAGTTTTACCTGTAGGATAAAGTGAACCAAAAATGCCTGCAGATTGACAAATAATTATTAAAATAATTAACTTTAAAACTTTATCAAAAACATACTCCATTAAGTAATATTAGCATGACTAGAAAGTGTCTTTATCGAAGAATGTTTACTTTAATTCGAAAAGATTAAGATAAAAGTTAAAGTCTACAGCATCGTAATTGAACCCCTTTACCTATACTGAACGATATTAGTTCGTAGATCTAAACAGATACTTTTTAATGTCCAGATTAAACCTTCTTTTCCTATAGTAGTTAGATATTGCTTGTTTAACCTGTGAGAAACTGGAGTAGTAGTTTGATGGTATGTTACCCTTACCCTGTCTCCAACACTCTTCAACAGCGTTGAGAAACGCAGAGCCCACAGGAAAATACTCTACTTTCATCGTTTTCATATTCTGATGAAAGTACTCCTCCACCATCTTTGATCTATGTTGAGATGCTCTATCCAAAAATATGACAAATTTCTTGAACTTCTCTTTTACCTGTCTGAGGTATTTTATAAAGGACTGACTATCAAATTTGTCATCTTGTCTGAATAGCTGTTTACTACCATCTAAAGATAGTGCCCCATAGACAATTGTTTTTTCGTGGGAACCTGTGACTGTTACCATGGGTCTTTTCTCTCTTGTGACCAAATTTCTCCTTTTTACCATGGAGTCGTGAATGAAGATCGACTCGTCCTGTACAAGCAAATTCCAGCCATTTTCAAGGCTTTTAAGCACATTTTTTACCCTTTTTTAAAATCTTTTATCTCCTTATCAGATGCCCTTTTAACGAATCTCTTCTCAGGTGCTTTGAGTCCAAATCCCCACTGGTACAGCAATCTGCGTATATGATCTTCATGGTACTTGACACCTGTTTTCTTTTGGATAAGATCCATTACCTCCTTCGTACTCCATCCTGTGTTGCTAGCTGACAGTTCCTTTCTTATTTTCAAGATATTCTCTTCATCCATAAATGATGGTCTTCCGCTTCGTGGTCTATCTCTCAAGCCTTCAAGACCTCCCTCACTGTATCTTTTGTACCATTTGTAAGCCCATGCTCTTGATTTATGCAATTCCCTGGCTACCAATTCAATATGTTGTTTGTCGGTGGATATTCGGATAATAAGTAATAACCTTTCCTTTACAGAGGCATTACGTTCCTTCCTATAGGCTTTGTCTAATACACTTGATTTCAACCTGGTGGTTGTTCATAGTCATTAACTAGCTAAAAATCTATCTACGAACTTATACATATGAGTATACCATACTCAAACCCCCTTGTTAATGACAAAAAAGTATTTGGGTCTACTACAATTAAATAACTCTGATTTCGGTAACTTAACAGAAATCATTCTATTGCTAGGAAGTAACTAATATCCAAAATTTTGAACATGGCTAAATCGTTTGCATTTCTAAAATTTTTATTAAACTAAACAGAACTTATGTTTAATCAAGTTTCTCCCATCTTGTAAATCTAAGGTTGTCTAGATTCTCTTTCATATCAGTTAATATTGCAAAAGGTTGGGTTATATTGCAAATATTTATAAATACTAAAGTCAATACAGGAATATGGTAAATCCACTACCTAAAGATGTAACTAATATGTTAGCATTACGGGAACATAGAATGCACCACTTCATATGGCATGCTGTCCGAGACGGTTGGGAACGATTCGAAGATGAGGATAAAGCAAAGTTGACGGCAAGAGGATGGATGCCTCCAAGACCTTCTCTTGATAAAGATGAGAATGTTAACCTGTCTAATAAATCCGGAGAGGATTTCTTGTTCATGCATCGGCAAATGATCAAACATGTTAATGACCTGTTGTCTCAGCTTCAAGATCCAACCTATCCTAAAGTCATTGGCTGGAATCCAATTCCATCTCCTCAAAGTTCAGATTATCCGGTTCCACCGTATTGGGAGGGGGCACCCTTTGAAAGTGAGATCAAAACTGATGACTATTATGCTCAGGTCATCAAACCAATGGAAAATAGATTTACTGATTTGAGTTATCTTTCTCAAATTAGTTTAGGTGAGTTAGGCGCAAGACTGGAATACTCGATCCATGCAATAATGCACCTAAGATGGAGTTCTCAGCCTTTACTAGGTATGAGGCCAGATCTTTCTCCTGTAGATTCAAATACTATTGAGACAAGGTGGGACCACCCTGGGTACGATTTCTTGGCTGACTTTTATTCCAGTCATGTAAACCCTAATTTTTGGAAATTACATGGTTGGATTGATAATAGAATTGAGGATTGGAAATTAGCACATCAGATCAGCGAAGTTCCATGGAGTGTCCAATGGGAGAAGAACCTAATGCCCCATCATAAGATTGTACATTCTAATGGTAGATTGATAGTTTTGCAGGACGCCAATTCAGCGAGCTTGATTGAGGAAACGATGGAAGTAGCCAAAATAATCGCAAAGACAAAGATATTGCCATCAGTCCGGGTTCTTTTAAATATGATCCAATAATATTTTTATGGGTCTAACCTTTTATTCATCTCATTAGGTTTAAGGGAAACTAAATTTGCAATTATCCATAAAGGTTATTTCTATTCAATAATTGGAAACTGAAATTAATAATCATTACTTTACTTAATAATTATCCGACACAATTTGTTACAAAAATTATTTCTAATTTGTCGATTGTTTATAATATGTACAATTCTTTAACTTTAGATTTAGAAGAATTATCAAATATAAACTGACTGTATTAACCTAATGATCAATTAATTACACCGGGACATTTGTATAAAATCGCGATATCTATCGCCACCTCTTTTACTTACATTCATATCGTACGATATTGGTGTTTTCAACCAATAACATGAATATTTATATATGAGAGTTCTTTACCATAGATATGGAAAGAATTGAATTAACAAGAATATTTCTTAAGGATGGTAGAAAAAATGTAATATTGCAAAATATCAAATCAATGAGCAAATCCATTCAATATAGTTTCCTTGGAGTATATGAGCTATGAAGGCAATCATTCATGTAGGAAAAAACAATCCTAATGCTAGTAAATTTATTGAAGATAACAGTAGGTCAGTGCTGGCAAATTATGGACAATCTATTCTTGCTGAAGTTGACGAACAAGACATCGAGAGAATAAAAAGTGATGGTTATCGGATTCGACAGGTGGACGATAGTCCCGAAATAGAAATGAGTGGATTTAAGATTAATACCATGGCTCCTCAGTTATCTGTATCAAGTTCTAATACCAACTATACTGATAATTCAGGAAAGGGTTACTATATAATCCAATTAGTAGGTCCTATGCATTCTGAATGGCAAAAAAATCTTAATGATATGAACGTTACAGTGTATCAACAGGTGACAAATAGTAATCATTATCTAATTGGTGTCAATAATGCAAAATTGCCGCAGATGTTTCAGACCGGTTTTGTACAATCAATTATTCCTTACTATCCCGAGCTTAAGATTAATCCTGCATTAGTAAACAACGATATTCATAAAGATATCGATAAGGATCTCCTCAACAAACCGGGAATTAAAGCAATGGCCATTAGGTCCGAGAATGTTCGGGAAGGAAAAGTTACCGGAAAAGAAAACCCCATGAATACCCTAAAGCTAAATAGATATCCTTCTGAAGAAAAGACTCAATTAGACGTAGTATTATTTGACAAGGAACAGGTAGGACAATTTAAAGAAGCTCTTAAAGAACTTGAGATTAATTCAGTTCAGGAATATGAAAGTCATTTCATTATTGAACTGAAATTAGAGGACACTGAAAAGCTAAAGAAACTTATAGATTTGCCGATTGTTAGAAGAATTGATGAATTCTCTCCCAATCAGTTGTATAATGAAATAGCCGAAGGAATAATCAACCTGTCCATGTTCAGGCATAACCATCACTTAGAAGGAGAAAATCAAACTATTGCTATAGCTGACACAGGATTGGACACGGGTGATGCTCAAAACATACTAGCTGATTTTAGGGGCCGAATTAGAGAAATTCAAGCATTTGGTAGAACTTCCCCTCCGGATGCTAGCGACCTGAATGGTCATGGAACTCATGTGGCAGGATCAGTATTAGGGGATGGATCTTCCACCAATGGCTTGGTCAAGGGAATGGCGCCTAAATCACAATTAGTTTTTCAATCATTGGAAAATGAACGGGGTGGCCTCAGCACAGGCAGTTTACAAAATCTGTATAAAAATGCAATGGATCAAGGTGCCATTATTCATACTAATTCCTGGGGAGCAAGTTGCAGGGTAATAGGTGGAGTTATGGTGTGTCCTATGGCGGCTCAATATGATAGTCAAGCCTCAGACACTGATAAATTCATGTTTCAACACCGGGAGTTTCTTATTTTGTTTGCTGCTGGTAATGAGGGCGATCAGATCTCTCCTTTCAATAGATTTGTTTCTCCTCCAGGTACCGCGAAAAACGTATTAACTGTAGGAGCAACCAAAAGTAAGCGCTCACTGCCGACAGGACCAATTCAATTAGATCTGACAAATAACGATGGTAATTTCGTTATCCTAAATGACCTAGATTTAGAGGCCAATGAAATAGGAGAGATCGCAGCTTTTAGTAGTATTGGTCCAGTTAGACATAACAGAATTAAACCTGACATAGTGGCTCCGGGCACTTGGATACTTTCCTCTAGGTCGACGGTCTGTGTAGATGATTGGATTACGGGAAAGAGAGTTTCTCATGATAAGTCCGTCGGATATGGCTTGCCAGGTGGACCGGTATTTGGACACGGCAATAAGGATTTGCCTTCCCCAGTTAATTTTGATCCTACCATTAAAGAAAAGTGTATGTATTCTAGTGGGACAAGCATGGCTACTCCAATAGTTGCTGGCGCGTGCGCTATAATTAGACAATTCTTGACAGATGTTCTCGGATTAAGACCCACAGCGGCCTTGATTAAAGCATTTGTTATTAACGGAGCAGTCGACTTGGGAACACCTATTGAAGAACAAGGTTGGGGAAGGATTGATTTGAAGAATTCGTTAGAATCAAATGATTCAATTAAATTTGATGATTCTTTGGAGAATGCAATTGGTACAGGAGATATTAACACCTATAAAGTAACACCCAAGTCACTAGACAAACCAATGAGTGTTACACTGACATGGAGAGACCCCCAGGGCGATACAATTCAGAACCAACTATTGTTACGCATCGCTCACCAACAGTCAGGAACAGTTTTCACCTCGGAGGATGAGACAAATATTCTCAATAACGTACAAAAAATAGTAATTTCTAACCCTATAAACGGCGGCTATAAAGTCGAAGTTGAAGGGATTAATATTACACGGGGAATACCTGAAGTACAATCGCCTTTACAACAAGATTACGCGCTAGTGATATCAAATTGCAATAGCATGGATATGGTATAGGTTTACTCTACATTGCTGCAAATCTGATTCCTACATTCATTTTTTTGCCATTGATGATGAATACGGCTCATCTAAAAATTTAAGTTAAATTTGACTGCTAGTCTAACATGTCACCGTTCGATGATTTAACCACATCACGATACCATTAAATCTTAAATGGCTGAAAAACCAATTGATGTATATGGTATTGAGTCCCTCTACCTCCCTAACTCAAACCCCCTTGATTATTACAAAAAGTAACTGAGCCCACTGTTATTTTCAGAAATTCTAAATTTTATTTCCCAAAAGGTAAAACTTGTTGTTAAAACATTATTTTTTTATGTCAAATAATTTTTTATAGATTTGGTAGCGACGGATTCTACAAAATATTCATTCAAACTGATAAACACATCCCTGTACTTTTTGTAACTATTAAAGATCGGTTTTCTCATTCTTTTAAGATAACTTTCCTTATAGATTAACAATTTTTGATTTTTATTTACTAGTTTATTAAATTCATTCCTCATTTCAATTAATATCTCTAAGTATGGTAATTCTCCATCTGTAATTTCAATCTGGGCTTTTAATGGGTAATGGAAAAGGTTCTACGTTGGTATTTAGTTTACCAAAAGATGGTTACGCATATATAAAAATGGTGCTGCTGCAAACTGATATATTCAAGAAAAGGAATCATTATTGTTAAATTTATTCCATCTATGTTAGTGAATCTACTGTGAATCCCAATAGTCGTCAAATAAACTAAAGTTAATTTGTACATTTACAATGGCTATTTAATGAAATTTTGAAATTACATAAGTGGGACCCAAATGAGGGTTTAAACTAGATGAGAAAGAGAAAGGGGAGTACAATAAGGCCATTGAAGATGGATCACGCTCGCAATCCTTCAAAGAAAATTAACATAATTAACAACGACCGCATTTCGGATTACATAGAATAATAACTACAGTCGAATATTTAAATTGGATTCAAATAATCAATATACAATTTATTAATTAATTTTTTATCTAATGTTTATAAATATTATTTAATAATTAAATTACAATTGAACATATTGATAGTCGATGACAATGCCGACATTACGGAGGCAGTGACTGATTATTTTATAACGCAGGGAATAGATTGCAAAGAGGTCAACGAAGGTCATCAGGGATTGTTTGAGATTCAAAAACTAGATTATGACCTTATCTTTTTAGATATTGCAATACCAAAATACTCAGGTATTGACATTCTAAGGGAATTGAAAAAACAACATCTACGCGATAACTGCATAGTGATATTGACAGCCACAGATTCGAAGATGGACGATTTCAAGGAATATCTGGAAGTTGGTGTAAAAGAAATCCTAAAAAAACCTATAGGATTGGACAGCCTAGAAGAAGTAACTAAAAAATATCTAAGTTAGGTATCCTGTTTCGCAAGATTAATCGTCTGTCAATTATAAATATTTATTGGATAAAAAGATTATATTATTGTCAAGCAATCATTTTGATAAATATCGATGATCAAGTAGATAAAGGTAGTGACTGGGTTAGTTTAGGAAACCACCCTTTATCGTCAGATCCAGATACTCCTTTAGCCGAGCCTATTCCTTCTAATAATGCGAATAGTAAAATAGATAGCGAAGGAATAGAACACCCAAAAAGTATTGTTATACAGGGAAAAGAAAACTTTGCGTTAATTGCGGATGCTCTTCTCCAAAAATGCAAAATCAGTTTCGATTTGTATTGTAGTAAAAGCGGAACCTCGCTGTTGATTAATTTACCTCAATATGAAAAGATATTTACTGAATTAAAGAACAGGAATGTAAAGATGAGACTTATCACAGATATAACTGTAGATAATTTAAAATATTGCAAACAAATTAAGGATTTATTTTACGTAGATCTAAAACACTTGGAAGGAACTGAAGGAGTCTTTGCAATTGCTGATAATAGCCTGTATATTACGACATCCCCTTTAGAAGATAGCACTTTAGTACCCGAACTGATTTATAGTAACGTCAAAGGTATAATTAATCAAAATAAATTATTGTTTGAAACTTTGTGGAAAAAAGCAGTCCCTGCGAAACAAAGAATAAGAGAGATTGAGAAAGGATTATTACCAATTGAAACCAAAATTCTAGATACACCTGAAGAAATTTACACTCAAATTACAAATCTAGTCCAGAAAACAGAAATGGGTGTATCTATTTGTTCGCTTATTGGGGCATTTCAATTATTAGATAACTTGAAACCACTACTTCAAAATTACAAAAATTTGATAAAAAAGCATAAAGAAGGAAAAGTGAAGGGTGGCATACGATGGATAACGCATATTGAAGATAATGGAGAACAAGTTACTTTAATAAAAAAGTTCCTTGACTTTGGTATTTATATCAAGCACCTAAAAAATATTCCTTCTTTAACTTTTGGAGTCTCTGAAAAACAGTTCCAAAGTACCATAGAAGGGATGATGGGAGGCAGGATGATTGAAAGTGTTCTTCATAGCACCGAACCTTCTTATATACAACATTATCGGTCGGTTTTCGAAGGTCTATGGAATTCTGCATTAGACGCTGAGGAAAGAATAAGACAGATAGAAGAAGGTATAGAACTTTCAGAGACAAGTGTAATTGAAAATTCAATTCAATCAAAAAATATTCTTCTACAAATTCTTGAAGAAGCGGAAGGAGAAATTATGATCATATTTCCTTCAATAAACTCTGTAAAAAGACAAAGTGAGACTGGTTTATTTAACTTGATTAAACTTAAGAATCAACAGAATATTAAAATCAGGATTCTGTCACCTAATGTAGATATTGTCAAGGAAATACTGCTGCTAGAATGTTCCAAAGAGAAATACTCAAAATTAGACAATGTTGCTGTTAGAGAGATTGTGCAACAGCAAAACATTAGATCCATTGTTTTGATGGCCGACAAAAAGCACTTGTTGGTAATTGAAGTTAAAGATGATTCTAAAGAAACTTTTGAAAAGGCTACTGGCTTTGCTACATATTCTACAAGCAAACCTACCATGCAATCTTACATTTCAATTTTTGAAACTCTATGGATTCAAACAGAGATGTTTGAGAATATAAGGGTAGCCAATGAAAAACTTGTGGAAAGTGAAGAGATGGAAAGAGAGTTTATCAATACTGCAGCACATGAATTAAGGACGCCTACCCAAGCAATAATGGGCTATACCGAATTAGATAAAGAGTTTTTTGCTGATACCTTAAAAAATCCAAATATAATGACCGATAAAGAATGGAAGAAAATTGTCAAACATCTTCAAAAGCATTATGAAGTCATTTCGAGAAATGCTTCTAGATTAGATGGGTTGATAAATAATCTATTAGATGTAGCACGAATCGAATCTAATAGAAAGGATAGTTTACAGTTACATAAAGAAATACTAGATTTGGTTAAAGAAATTAAGGACTCCATTAGGACACAACTTGATCAGAAAATAAAAGACAAGAATATTACAATCAATTTTATTAATGACAGTCTAGATGAACATTGTTGGGTATGTGCAGATAAATCAAGATTGAATCAAATCATTATTAATTTAATAGACAATGCAATAAAATTCTCAAAGCAAAATGGTAAAATAGACATCATAATCCATGAGAACATCACGAATTTATTCAACGTAGATACGGCAATAAAGGAGAGGATTATAGAAAGAGAGCATCACAATATTCAACAAATTTTCGTTAGTGTCTCTGATACCGGCAAGGGAATCTCCCCTCAAATCATGCCAAAAGTATTTGAAAAATTCATCACAGGTTCTGATACAGGAACAGGACTTGGGTTGTTTATCACGAAGAATATAGTCGAGGCTCACGGTGGCAAAATCTGGGCCTTTAATAATAATGATAGAGTAGGTTCAACCTTTGTATTTAATTTACCAAAGGCGGATGGTAATCTAAAAAATAATTAGGTACATCCATACCGCTATTGCTCAAAATCATCTAATAGTGGAGATTAAAAATAATTAACCTCTTTAAAGTCGTAGTTGGTCCTTTGTACTTGTCATCAATATGGACATTGTTTAAGTCGGGAAATCCCAAGGTTACAAAATCTTAATTATACTAAAATATTCACATAAAGTTATTGAACCCTTTTACCTATCATACTCAAACCCCCTTGGGCCCATTACGATAATAGTTCTTTTATTTGGGTTCTACAAATAAAAGGTGTATAAGGAAAAGTGTTAGAATTTGAAAATAAAAATGAAGAACTCGGCATAGAAGAACTGTATTTATTTGCTCTCAAATCTCCAATAACTAGAGACAAATATAAAAGAAGACTGCAAACATTTTTTGAATTTATCGGTATAGATGATGTTACATTCCAGGAGAAATGCCTAGATTTTGTTAACCGGTCTAAAATAGAAGGAGGAAATCAATGGGCTTTCAATTCAATTCTCAAGTTTTAAAAATTTCACTGCTAGTTCATTTTTTTGGATGACTTTTGATAATGGTATAATCTACCTGTAATGACTTCTGCTTTATTAATAATTGATAATGGAGGTAGTCATAAATTGATTTGATGAAAGAAATAGCTATATAGTTTTACCGCTTGTATATAAATAGGAACTTGGGAATTACAAATATTCATTCAATAGTTCTAAAAATATAAACGAGTTTAATTGTGAATTTCCAGAAAATATCATTATATTAAAAAGGGTAAAGTCCATCAGGCAACTAAAAAACTCAGACAAGGAGTGGGTGCGACTATGCTATAAAGAAGCAATTCTAAAAAGCTTTATTGTGAGAAGGGATATCCAATGTTATATAGCCTCAAAGACAAAGATATGGATCGAGAGAATAGGAATAGAATACCTGAAGAAATGAGAGGAAATAGAAAATAAAAAGTGGTATTACTACTTGGTTAAAGACCGTTGTCCATGTGTGCAAAATGTGATGATCTCTTTGTCTTTGGGAATTTGCTTGAGAGATTCAGCCAAATCTATTTTATCAACGGGAATCACTGTAGAATCCTGATATCTATCATAAGACAAGCTCCACATGTCATGTTCTTGTTGATTTCGCACATCGACAATAAATACGTCTTCACCTTTGTCTATTTTTTTCTTTAACTCATCTGGTTTAATTATTAAATTATTCGTGTTAATACCACTTTTATTATCATCAAAGGTCATGACGGTAACTGTGATATTGATCTTTATAAATTGGAAGGGTTTCTTGTGTTAAATTAATAGAGCGATACAAGACTAATTGTCTGTCTATTTGCTTCTTGTTTCTTTCATAAGAGCTATTACAACAATACCTGAGACCAATCCAACCAATGCAACTACCTGGAACGCAACAACCATGCTAAATAAATCAGCAATAAAACCTATTCCTATAGCACCAAAAACAAATCCAATATCTCTCCAGAATCTGTATACACCAAGAGATGTTGCTCTCCAGTTAGGATGTGTTATATCGCTAATAGCTGCAAGCAAAGTAGGATACACCATAGCCGTTCCAACACCCAAAAGTGCCATACCTGTCATCCAACCCGTGTATTCTTGTGAATACAGTATAACCCATATTCCTATGCTCTGTATGAACATTCCTGGAACGATGAGAATCTTTCTACCTATTCTATCGCTTAGTAGCCCTGTGGCAAGTTGCAAGACTCCCCATATTCCTGGATGCAAAGCCTTCAAAAGCCCTATATCATTTGTATTTAAGGCAAAAGACGAAAAATAAAGAGTTAGTAATCCCCATGAGACTCCAAATATCAGATTATTGACCAGTCCCGCTTGACTGATAGCTAGCAAAGAACGGTTCTTCCAAGATGTTTGCATAAAAACATGACCAAAACTCAAGTTGCCTTTATCAGATTCCAAATTGTTAGTATCGGTTTTGAGATTTTCTTTTTCATGATTTTTTATCTCCAGAACAGTAAACTTTTTTGTATCCTTCACAATTAGCCATGATATCAAAAATCCTGCGATAGCAAATACAATCCCAAGATAAAATGGATATGGTTTTAGTCCATACATGGCTGCTAGATAACCTGTTACAAAACCAACAACAGCCACAGCAAAGTATCCAGAAAACTCGTTAAAACCAAGAGCAAAACCCCTTTTCTCCTTTCCTACTAGGTCTATCTTCATATTTACGGTCATTGACCATGCTAATCCTTGGTTTATCCCGAGAAACACATTTGCGACTATAATCCAGTTCCAGTCGGGAGCAATGAGTAGAATAAAAGGAACAGGTATTCCAAATAACCATCCCAAAATTAATACATTTTTTCTTCCCCATTTATCTGATATTTTGCCTGCAAACAGGTTAAGAATAGCCTTTACCAATCCAAAGCTTGCGATAAAGGAAACTATCAGTGTGTTGGACTGAATGCCAAACTCATCTGCTCCTAGAAGAGGAACCACAGTTTGCTCTAGTCCTATCATTGAACCTACAAATGCATTGACCAAGACTAGAACTAGGAACTGGCGTATGTT
>JBGTFK010000118.1:0-3080 GCA_041747305.1 Candidatus Nitrosocosmicus sp. | reverse complement strand
GATTCGATTTCTATTGCAGTGTTTCGTGCAATCCCAATTTTTAATCCAAAATTTTGTTCCTCAGAACATGGCGGAAATTTTTCATGAATCTTTAGTGCCAGTTGTAAAGGTAATAGAGAATCTTCTTTGAACCAAATTATTACACCATCGCCAGTAAATGATGTTTGAAGCTTTTTTTCGGAATTAACCAAAAAATCTTTTATTACTCGAAGTAATTCTTTAATATTTTCTAACTGTGAATCAACGTCTACAGATGATCCAACAATATCTATACAGAAAAAATTATAATATTCCACAAAGTGTACTATTGCATACTTTATATTATTTTTTTAAAATACCTCCTAACAATGGACCTAAATACTGGCTGAAGAATATACTAATCTAGTTATTTTGATAATTCATCTATATATGTTATCTCAAAATATTGGACACTGGGATCTAAAATTTACTTTTGAAAATTTTATTTTAACTTTGGGAATAATGTCATTACTAATTGTTTGTGAGAACATAATATCAAGTGCTCTGAAGAAGCAAGAAAATAGAGACCCTAATTATCGACCTGATTTTCCAACTACAGATATTGGAAAATGAAAGGTAAATATCTATTGCAAAAAGAATGAATAATTAATAAAGCCTTGTTTATGGATGTGTTAAAGAAATCAAATGCCCGTTGAGGGGTTTTAAGTCTTGTAACAAACCACAACGCCATGGTGAATTTGAATAATAATAATAACAATGTGGACCGTACTTTTAATTTACATAAAGAATGTGAGCTAAGATAGGTTGAACCAAATGATTAAAAACCATGTCGTTCGAGTTAATAGTTATAGTAAAAACTGATTTCTTAAATAATATTCCCGAGTTATAGAAATATGACTGAATATGAGAACATGCGTGCAGCTGATATCATGGCTGAAGCATTGCTTGATTGGAAAGTCGATGTTATTTTCGGATTACCTGGTGATGGAATTAACGGATTCATGGAAGCACTAAGACTGAGGCAGGATAAAATTAAATTCATCCTCGTAAGACATGAAGAATCAGCGGCGTTCATGGCTTGTGCTTACGCAAAGTACACCGGAAAGTTAGGCGCATGTGTTGCAACTTCAGGCCCTGGTGCAATACATCTTTTAAATGGGTTATATGATGCTAAATCTGACAATACTCCTGTTATTGCCATTACTGGCAGTACTTATTCGGATTTGATGAATTCTAGCTATCAACAAGATGTTAATTTACTACAGTTATTTTCAGATGTTACTGTTTACAATTCTATGATAACTGTTCCTGAGCAAGCAGAAATGGCTGTGGATATCGCATGTAGAACGGCATTAGCACAGAGAGGTGTGAGTCATCTAACTATTCCTATTGATGTCCAAGAACGAAAGTTAAAAGGGGAATATTCTAGACATAATATTGCTTACCATACTTCAGATGAATATGTTACAGAAACCTCTCCGAGCCATTCGTTAATAGAAAAAGCAGCTGGAATTCTTAATTTGGGAAACAAAGTCGTTATATTGGTGGGCCAAGGAGCTTTGCAATCAGGAGAAGAAGTTATTGCAGTGGCAGAAAAATTAGGTGCACCTGTTGTTAAAGCCCTTTTAGGCAAAGCGGTAATTCCTGATGACAATGTTCATAGTTTGGGTGGTATTGGTCTACTAGGTACTGAACCATCCAGTGATGCTATGAGTGAAGCAGACACGCTTTTTATGATTGGAACCTCATTTCCCTATACAGATTATTTACCGAAACCTGGCCAAGCAAGAGGAGTTCAAATTGATTTAAAATCTGAAAAGATCGGTCTTCGTTACCCTGTTGAGATTGGTTTAGTAGGCGATTCAAAGATAGTACTATCTGAATTGCTTCCACTATTGGTTCCTAAGCAAAATCAAGAATTCCTAAAATCAAAACAACAAGGGATGAAAAATTGGAATAGATTATTGGAAGAACGAAGCAGTAGGACCGATGACCCTATCAAACCTCAAGTTATTGCAAAAATAGTCTCTGATGAGTTGGAAGAAAATGCGATTATTTCTGTAGATTGTGGTACAAATACATCGTGGGCTGCACAGTATATAGATATACGCAAAGGGATGAAATTTTCCCTCTCAGGGACTTTATCAAGTATGGGGAATGGTTTACCGTATGCGATAGCCGCACAGATTGCTTTTCCAGAAAGACAATCTATAGCCTTTGTTGGTGATGGTGGATTGACGATGTTAATGGGCGAATTCGCTACTGCTGTGCAATATGATCTTCCAATCAAAGTAATTGTTATTAAAAATGATACTCTAGGAATGATAAGGTGGGAACAGATGGGTTTTCTTGGAAATCCAGAATTTGGAGTAGAATTTTCTCCAATTGATTTTGCAAAGTTTGCAGAAGCTTGTGGTGGTAAAGGGTACTCAATAAAGAGATCTTCTGATGCAAAATCAATAATACATCAGGCAATGAGGGAAAAAAGGCCAACATTGATTGAATCATACGTCGATCCATTTGAACCACCAATGCCCCCAAATGTAGGGATGGAATTTGTAAATAATTTAGCCGAATCATTTGCAAAAGGACAGCCATATAAGAGAAGAATTGGATTAACCCTTTTTAGAAATAAAGTACATGAAGTACTAAAAGATATTCATACACATTCTTGATATTTGTCCCTACTTATTTGATTCAATATGATATATCATTTAGCATTTTATCACTACAGACAATTTAGTTTATAATAAAGGTGATAATTTCTATCACATTCCTATAATTACGGAAGAAAAAAGTAATTCATCTCATAGATTTCCTGTTAATTCCCTTTTGAGATATGATACATCCATGTTGAATACTTGACCCATGTGAAATTTCACACGATTTCCACCGAACCCGCTACCTATTTTAGTAACGATATAGGAAGGTAAAAGATGAAGGGTAATTCTTAATTTTCATCTTTTTAAAACAAATCTTTTCTATTTTCATCTTCACAATTGAGATCCTAGGAAAAATGACCCCTGCCTATTTTGAGAGTAAAGGTCAGATAAACGATCTTTTGGTATCTGTTATTTTATTCCCTTTTTTGCGCATGAATC
>JBGTFK010000117.1:0-30003 GCA_041747305.1 Candidatus Nitrosocosmicus sp. | reverse complement strand
GATTCGATTTCTATTGCAGTGTTTCGTGCAATCCCAATTTTTAATCCAAAATTTTGTTCCTCAGAACATGGCGGAAATTTTTCATGAATCTTTAGTGCCAGTTGTAAAGGTAATAGAGAATCTTCTTTGAACCAAATTATTGCACCATCGCCAGTAAATGATATTTGTAGCTTTTTTTCGGAATTAACTAAAAAATCTTTTATTACTCGAAGTAATTCTTTGATATTTTCTAACTGTGAATCAACGTCTACAGATGATCCAACAATATCTATACAGAAAAAATTATAATATGCCACTAAGTGTATTATTGCACACTATATAAGATCTCTTGCATAATTAGCCAAAACAGCTTTATTTCCCTCCATAGTATGTAAATGTGTCCTTTCCTTGCTATCCTATGATAAATTATCCAGAAAGCCACATCTATTCAAATCATTCACAGGTCTTTCGGTCCAACAGTTTGATGATATCTACCAGAAGATAGAGAAAAAGTATGTAAATCATGAGACAAATCGTCTACTAATTCATAATAAAGATAGAAAAAGAGCCGTTGGAGCTGGTAGACGCTTCAAGCTTGTTGTTAAGAACAGGATTATCATGGTTTTGGTGCTACAGGCTCTATATCACCTATACCCTGATGGAATTTCTATTTGATTTAACTCAGAGTAACGTATGTAGAGACATTTAAAAGATTGAAAGATTAATCAGAAGGTGCTGACCCATTCCTCAAATTGTACAATGTAACCAAGAGGTTAAAAACAAAAAAAGAGATTGAACAGTACTTTCCAGGCTTTCTGGCTTTTGTGGATTGTACAGAACAACCCATTCCAAGATCAAAGAACAAGGTAAGGAAAAGATTGTACTACTCTTTTGGAAAGAAAAAGAAGCACTCAGTCAAGAATCTGTATACAGCTAACCAAAATGGACTGTTAATCTACAAAACAAAGCACAAGCAAAGAGGTAGAAGACATGATTATAGGATCTACAAAAAGAATCATCCGGATTTACCAAAGGATGTAATGAGTATGTATGATCTTGGCTTTCTGGGAGTAGAGAAAGACTTTCCGGAACAAAAATCATCACTGCCTATTAAAAAGGAAAAAGATCATGAGTTGACTGAAGTACAAAAAGAGTACAACAGGAATCATTCTGCAAAGAGGATAGTAATAGAACATGCTATCTGCAGGATAAAGAAGTACAGGATAATGAACGATGTCTTCAGAAACAGGTTGAGAAAGTACGATAGAATATCAGATATAGTATCAGGACTGGTAAACTACAGGATAATGAATACCTCTTAGTTAAGGCGATAGACTATGACTAGAAGACATGGTTGACTTCTGCTAATTACGCAAGAGATCTATTATTAGAATAGTATTTTCCGTTTCCAAATAATGCATACCATCTGTCATACTCTTCTTGTTTTAACTTTTCTATTCTTATCTTTGTTGCTTCCTCTTCTTGTTTTAATTTATTTGTCCTTCGTTCCAGACATTGGATATGCATAGTTTTACCTAATCTTTCATCCTCTAGACCTATGATCACCTTTTGAAGATTAAATATCTCTACTAACTTTTGACTTTCAGGCGTATGTTCTTCAGAAGCGGCGACAAAATCCAAAAAGGACGAAAGATGCTTTTCCACTGATTTACAATACTTAACTATTTCATCCAAACCTTTAAGCCTTAGATAACTTTGATGTATGTTCTCTGCCTCTGTTGGATTCAAGTCCAACTTCATTGTAACTTGAACTAGATTCATTCCTTTTTCAAATAGCTGAAATGCTCTAGATGAAATGGACTTTTCAGGCTTTGGTTCTACCTGGCCTTGGCTTTCTCTGACGATTTTTCCTATTGTTGAGAAGGACAGATGAACATCTTTTGCTATTTCTCTCATGTTTTTTCCTTCTTTGTACAAATCGATAACATGATCTTTCTTGTTGTCTTTCGCAGGTAGTGAGGACATACTCTTCATAAAAAAAAGTATAAAAGATTTCATCCTTGCTATCTAATAATACAACAAATTATCGTTGCTATCCTTGTTATTTTGACAAAATTTTATCAAATCATTGTGCTCAATTTTTGAATATTTTGTGCTTGTATTAATTAAAACACATTTGTATGGTATACGAGTAAATGATAATACAAAAAATCACTCATCCAGATCCGTTTAGCGTGATACATATTCTTTTAGAACTCATTTTAAATGACTCTAATGACTAATAACAAGTCTGATTAAGTTGATTCTCGATCAGTTTCACGATTAGTTGCTAATGATTATGGGTATTGTTAATTACATATGACCTATTATTATCTAAAAATGGATGATAAGATATTTTATTTACATACGCTAGAGGTTAAGCTATTTAATAAAGCCGCTGAAACGGCAATGAATATTTCGAACATTAATTTTGCTTGGAAGACAGATATCAGATATACTACATATAATACGCTTTCTTCTGTTATTCGTTTTGCAAAGCTATCTATAATCTTTAAAGATCAATGTTTGGAGAGAGACGATTGGTGGAATTCTAACTACGACATTTACTTTTCATATTTGGATCAATACGCTGACAATAACCTAGGCGATAAAGAACTCGTGAGGATGTTTCACCGCCAAACAATATCCGACGATTTCATTAAGACTATGATCGTAGGATTGTATGCATCATGTTTCTCAATTTTGGAAAGTCGGGTTAGAGTTTTTTATAACTATTTACTAAATCCAGGAGAAAAGGGTAAAATAAAGGAAGGTAATTTTGGTATACTTGTTGAGAAGATATTAGATCTGCTGAAATTGAACGCAAAGGGTGGTTGCATTGAATTGTTCCGTAATGCCCAAAATACTATCCACAATAATGGGGTATATACTCAAAGCGACGAAACTGTTGATTGCAGTGGAATATCATACAGATTTGAGAAAGGAAATCCGCCTAATTATGGTGATCCCATAGACCTATTGATACTGAGAATATTACCTGAAGTTGTAGAGATAATGGATAAGATTATCTCTCGTTTATTGGTTGAAAGGATCATTGTAGACCCATTTGTGAAAGAAAATTAAAAAGAGTATCCATCAGATAACTTTCCTAATATATAATAACCATGTATTATATTAAGTGGATTCTCGAATTTTCTTTAAGACCAAATCCATAATTATAAACTTCTCTGTCATCCTGGTAGACCTTTTTACCTATTGAGTAAAAGTCCTTGTAAAGTTCTTTACCGTTAGGTTTTTGTATAAATCCCTAACATTAACTTCCTCCATGTCTACCATCCTCCATAAAGATGATGTAAATCAAATAGATAAGAATACTAATTTTGACTGATCTTACACACAGGAACTAATATAGATGGTGATATGAGCCTATCTAGTGAAATCAGACAAACTGGATTGACGTTGTAAGTTTAATAAAATAGAATATATGAAAGTAAAATATAAAGGTCCAAATCTTTTCGGATTAATTGTCAAACTTAACTATTTTCTTTACTCCATTTGTATGTTGAAGTAAGATATTGATTATCTACTATAGAATAGTGTTATCTAAATCCTATCATCACACAACTCGATTCTAATTATGACAACTTTTTAATAAAGTGGGGTTTTAATACAATATAGTGGATGAAATAATTCTCAAGCAGTTAAGAGTCCAATTATAATCATCCAGTAATTACAGAAGTTATTCATGATTACAAAATAACGCTTGAAATTGTTATAGATGGATTAAAATCAGCTGAATTAGGATACAACACTGTTTGGGACGCTGAAATATACAAATGGTCATCCAAATATTTTGTAGACGGATTAGAATTAGTAAGACAGATGGTCAAAGAAAAAGGCATAAAATGTAGACTAATTACCCAAGTGAAAATAGAAAATAAAGAATTTCTTAATACCTTACCTTTCTTAGAAATTAGACATTTAGATGGACTGAGGGGGAATTTTGGAATCCGTGACGAGATGAGCTACATGGCGTTTATTCTTCATAAAGAGAATGATGAATCCTTACAGACATACTTTAGTAATTCCAGTCCTAGCAGAAAAACAAATGCAATTATTTGAAGAATTGTGGAGCATGGCCATACCATTTTCTAACGATGTAATAAATGTCATTAGGGTAATCTAACCAAATAGCATAAATTAAACAAATGATAAAAAAATCCATGAGTAGTGTAAAAAAAATACCAGAAGGATATCATTCTATTACACCAGCATTGATTGTGAAAGACGGATTAAAAGCAATAGAATATTACAAAAAAGTATTTGGAGCAGTAGACAAAGGAACAATGATGATGCCTGATAACAAATCTGTTGCACATGCTGAACTTGAGATTGGAGATTCAAAAATAATGATATCTAATGAGTTTCCTGAAATGAAATGTCTTTCACCTTCCTCTATCGGTGGAAGTCCAGTATCTTTATATCTGTATGTTGAAGATGTAGACAAGACATTTAATCTTGCTGTTTCAGAAGGTGCAATAGTGTTGAGTCCAGTAAAAGACGAATTTTGGGGTGACAGACATGGAAGCATTATAGATCCGTTTGGTCATATGTGGTCAATATCAACTCATGTAAAGGATCTGAGTGAGGAAGAAATGATGAAGGCTGCAGGAGAGGCTTTTGCCGAAAAGTCAGAATAAATCAGTTTGATAAACTTATCATTATCTTCGTTATCTCTATTCTAACTTTCTTCTGATAATCAGTCTTCTATTCTCATCAACTTTTGAGCATTTTCCTTAAATGACTTTCCTATTGTAACATAGTCATCTAGATCAAATTTATTAAAGATATAGAGCAAAAGAAACAAATGAAAAGTTATCAATCCATTAAATTTGGTTGTATTATTGTAGTATTTGCTATTATTGCCTTCTCGTCTACAAAAATGGTTTCGTTTGCAAGTTTAGACAGCAATTCTTCTATCACCGACTCTACTAAGGATTTTGTGATTCCTAGTGGAAGTTCAACTCATCTTCCAGTTGGTCCCACTCTTGAACATAATAATGATAATCAAACATAGCCCCAGAAGGGAAATTCAGAAAGCACAATTAGTCATCCCACAGGCGCGTTACAGAATCCAGATATTTATGTTGTTCCTTGTATACACGGTAAACCAATCCATTAAATTGGATTAGAAAATATAAAGAAATTTGTGATAGTCCCTAGATATTTAACCTGAAGTCTTCCTCTTCTGTAATTATTATTTTATCAATAATAATACCAATTTCAATCAGTTATAAAATATCACTTTCAAGCATGTATACTAGTGCTTTAGATGGATTAGTTACGATTTTATCGTAGAGATATTTTATGGGAATATTACTTTTCAAAAATTCAATATGAAATACATCTATTGAATACTCGTAATTGTTTTCTTTGGTGATATAAGCAAGTCCATTTTGTGAATTACCAATATTTTATTCTTTGCTGCTTAAAAAAATATTTAGTCTTTAATTATAGTATAATCAGAATCTTTAAATGAAACATTTCTTCATCATTAATTGGAATCCGCTTTAAAATAACTATATCGGCACGTAGCCCTCCGGATGATGTTGAGTCAACTAAAATCTTACTGTTCTTAATCGCCGTCGCCATTTTTCGTTACTTGTATTTCTACTTTTTATCCCTTTTTTAATACAAAGTTAACAAGAATATTGAAAAATACTTTAATTGATATTATGATATGTCAACTCGACCACTTATTCAATACAAGCGGATGATCAGAATATTGAGATAACGAAGAGTAAATTTGAGTATATTACGACACAAGAATAAGAATGTAATTATATGGCATATAACGGCTATTATGACCATTATACGGTAGTTCTACTCAACAAATATCAACCTTAATCGCCTTCGAATTTTTTTCTACCTAAATTTTGAGAATTTCAGAAAATACATTTAGTTTTGATCGCGAAAAATTTCTTCTAATTTCGATACTTTATAGCCACATTTACCACACGTGATTGACCAATTACCCAATCCAAGCTCTTCTATAGTTTCGACGGGGGTAGATTGATCAACAATCCTATTTGCTACAGTAGACTGAAAATTTTCTTTTTGACCACATTTTGGGCAGCCTACAACCATTACATGACTAACCAAATCGCCCATCTTTCCGCTAAATGTCATACCTATCTTCAATTGATACAAGTAATTATATCTTAGTTCTCGACTCCAATCTCTCTCTGTAGTGAAGATTCAAGTATAAATTGGACCTAGTAATGCTCGTTGTAAGCCTCAAGTGATTGCGTTAC
Organism: Candidatus Nitrosocosmicus sp.; assembly: GCA_041747305.1. Lineage (GTDB taxonomy): Archaea > Thermoproteota > Nitrososphaeria > Nitrososphaerales > Nitrososphaeraceae > Nitrosocosmicus. The sequence continues at coordinate 23,749 of JBGTFK010000117.1, read as the reverse complement.
TCTTTTTACTGATTTTTCTTCAGCAGTGTTATGGGTGATAAGATACTAATCAATCTTAAGGAAGTAGCCATAGAATCCGACCTATCAATAGAGGTTGTCAAAGGGTTATGGAAATCTCATAGATGGACCATCACTATAGCGAGGGGGGCCGCTGAAGTTTGGCAATAAATTATAATATCAATCTAACAGGCCAAGTTCCATGTCATTTGTGCCGCATATCCCACTCGATCCATGGCCTCTGTTTTTAGATCTACCTTACTGATCGATCAAAACACATTCTGAGCACGGGGTCCTTCATAAATACCAATATCAGCGCTCCTCTATCCGGGCCTTGGCAAATTAAGAATACTTCTAACTCTTATCTGTCGTCGCCATTTTTCTGTCAAATACATTTCATTTGCGCCACCCTTTTTTACCAAAAACTTTTGATTCTTTTGACCTTCGTTTGAAGAAGTTTCTGTTGACCACCAAATAACAAATTTGCTATATAGTTGGGGAATATTCTAAACAATAATTAAGCCAAACTTCAGAAGTGGCGTCAGAGCTAACGACTGATTAGAATTAATCATGCTCATTAAAGAGCAAGATATTATAGTAATTGTTTCAATTGTGATAAAAATCATAGTAGCGTAAAATGAATAAATAGTCCATCCATAAACGGTTGATTGGTGAATAATCCTATTTTTGTGGTATTAACTGTCTCGTTCATAACTGCCATCTTCGTAGTTACAAGTGGTAACTTAATAATGAATCCAAATGTATTTGGTGATTCAGAATTGATAATAAAGATTAAGGGAGCGATAGATGGGATGAAAGCGCCATCAGAACGGCTAGTGGAGAGAAATGACGACATAAGTATTAAGGAAATGTTTGAGATGCAGATGAGGATGAATAAACTAAGTCAGCTATCTGAAATGTCGGCCGGAGTAGTGTCACGTTGACACATAAAGAAACAGGTGCATCCACATCTAGATCAATCTATGCCCGCAGGCCATCACTATGTTGAAACATACTATGCTAGATCATTTTTTAGGAGATGGAGTAATGGGAATAACAAATGTGAATGCAATGTAACTATCCTAGAGAGGGGTCGAATTTCCGGTATAATCATATTTTGAATAAATTGAATTGTTCCATATCATTATGACTACATGTATTAATCAATTCACGTATTCAACTTCAACTTACAAATAGAAAAATTGAGTCCTTTTTCAGTACTGACATCAGCACTCCTCCCTCCGGGCCCGTTTTTATCGATTTTGAATATGAGTTTTATAAAAAAAAGTAAAAGACAGTTCCAAATTTGGTAGATCGAGGATTAAATATCCAATTACCAAAATTTCGTATTCTAGATACCTTGATTGTTTCGTTTCTCAATTCATTTCAAATAATTAAATGAAATTAGTTGGTTGACTTAGTCTCGAGGGCAGAGATTATTTTTACAATGCCTAACAAATATGAGGGAATGTTTATTTTTGAGATTTATACCGGGTATGAATTTTCGCTTTTCCCATTCTTATTGATGATCAAAATATCTATACCATCACCACTTGCAGAATCCCTTTGAATGGATGATCGAATAGATTTTAAAGCTAGATTGGTTGCTTTCTCCTCATCAAGGTTCTCATTGAACTCTGCATCCATTACTCCCAATGCCATTTCAGCACCAGTTCCTACTGCCGCATATCTATCTGGTAAAACTGAACCTAGTGGATCGAGAGTATAAATTTCTGGTTTTCCAGTTGTAACACCCCCAACTACAACTTGGGTCAATAGGGGGAAGTATCTCCTTTCAAACATGATAACGGACATCAATTTTGCAACCGAATTTGGTTCGACATTACGTCGGGTTTCCAATTTCCTGATTTTTGATAAAGCGCTTACCTGGCGTACAAGAACCTGCATGTCAGCAACCATGCCTGCACAGGCGGCACCTACATGATCAGTAACATTAAATGTTTTTTTAGTATTCTTATTAACTACGAAATTGCCATATGAAACTCTCTTTTCAGCAGCCAAAAGTACTCCATCATTGTAAGTAATACCAACTGCTGTTGCTCCGGGCATAAATTGAAAAGCCATTTAATAATTAAAAAAAAAGAGTTAGATTTAGTCGTTTCTATATTGGTGTCTACTTTTTCAACATTGAGTAGTCATGAATCTTGATCGCTTCGGATATTAGCTTATTTTGAATTTCTAAAATGTCTTTTGCTTCTGGATACTTTGATCCAACCACCACCTCTGCAACAATATTTGTTATGTGTCTGAATAGGAATTCATCTCCTCTCTGGGCTTCAACCTTATAGGTGGAATGAGCCTTATTTACAAAAACTATATTTTCATTCGTAAAACTGTATCTCGGATCACTTTCGTCCTCGTAGGGGATCACCTTGTAGCCTATTTTTTTCAGCGTGAACGTTTTTTTGAGAATAGGCTTTCTAACAGTTTTTCTAATCATCCCGTTATTGCCATTAGCAAGGTTGTCGTTGTAATTGTTATTCAAAACCTGAGTTAAAGAAGCACTCTCTGTGTTGGTAGAATCGTTAAGGGCGAATTCATTTGCTGAATTTGAGATTTCAGAATTGTCTAAAATTTCGTCTCTATTGTCTGATGAAGAGGTTTTTGTACCTTTCTTTGCATTCAAATCATCAAAAGTTGAATCAGAATTTCGTTTGCTACTGTCATCACCGGTACCTGATCCATTGTTCCTATCTACATTTGTTAAAGTAAAAGATACATTATCGTTTTTATTATTTTCCTGATCATGACTCGAATATGAATTGCCTAGGAGACTGTCTTTTGTGTTACTAGAGTCTTCGGTCCCGTTCTCGATAGCTGGTGATGAAACCTCGACTGATTCAAATCCTTGAATCTCTTCTACTGGTTCAAGGGTTTCCAAAACAGCCTGACCCATGACTTTATCTATTTCCTTATAAATTTTTGATTCTTCCCTTGTGATCAGTACGTCTTCATATTCTGTCAGACTTGGAAGTACTTGATCAATTATGAAGGTTTTTACATTTTGATTGAAAGTGTTATAGATATTATTCTCAATCAAGGCCGATTTATCTGCAAACCTGGATGTAAGTTCGTCGCATTTTAAATATCCGGTAACCCTGCTTAGCTTGTTGTCAAATCCAAATGTACTTCTCAAAACCACGTGATTACCTACCATTATTGCTATTCCTTTCTCATCTTGTCCCAAAGGCCTTCTAGCAATAGTTATTTCACCGCTGATTCTTGGGTTATCTATATTTACTTCTAGCTTATACCCTTGAATATCTGGCGAGCGTATTACTTGGGAATCAGACATATCCCATTCTTTAATATCTCTAGCAGATTTAATATATACCTCGAAGAGGGGATATTTTAGAATAGAGAGTTTCTTAATCTCTTTGGAAAGTTTGTTTACGTCAATACTAATTTTAGATCCCATCAACAAGATTTCAGTACCATTTCTGTTGAGTTTTGGTTCTCTTATCTCACGTAGTTTTGCACGTCCCGTAATAAGCTCTTCTAATGTATTTCCATCAATAGTTATGGTTTTGCTAAAATCACCCAGCCGAGTTTTGATTTTCATTTGATCAAATGAAGTCAAAAAAGATAATCTTCCAGTACCATATCTCCCAGTTCTTAATCTTTTCAATTTTGGTGAAAGAGTCTCTTCGGCTTTATGAGGCGAGCCTAATATCAAAAACTTGTCCATTGAATTGGAGTTCATCCCTGCATTATCTTCAATTACCACATTACCGTTGTCTAGTACTGTTACGAGGACATTCGTTGCATCCTCGTCGAAGGCGTTTTCAATAAGTTCTCTCACTATTTCGTAGGGCGATATCCACGTTTTCGTGGCAAACTCTCTAAAAAATGATGGGTGAACTTTTAATTCCATAGTCAATATATTTTAGTTTTTAGGAGAAGATTATTTAAACAAATATTAAAAATTAGTTGACTGAATTCCTAATTTTCTTTGACTAGTCTTGGCGATAGTGAATCTATATTGAAACAGTGTTGACAAAGCCAGGCGTCATGGCCTTTGGAATTAAATCTACTAAACCTAGGGTTAAGTTAGGCGGATGAGTATCGATGAATGGATGTACTGTCGTATAATAAATTAACAAAACTGGAACTGCAGAGCATCCTGCTATAGTTATAAGGATTAGCCAAGTAGCTGTCATCTTTCCCGTAAACATGTCATTTTAAAAATGGTTGGGATATATAAAGATAAAGTCCTCGTCCGCTATGATATTTAATCTAATAACCGAAAGGAAATTTCCTTAAAAGCATTCCAGAATTTGTCACTGACATAGTGCAGATTGTTTATTATCTGTCCTTTTTGCAATTCTTTGGCGTCAATGCTATCCACGAGTGCTAAACCGACAGATAAATATTTTCCATATTTTTCTTCCTTTGCTACTACTATGTCATTTTTCTTGAATTGACTAAACTCTACAATACCTGGACGCAATATTTTTGCTCCATTACAGATGAATTTTATAGAACCCGAGTCTACAATCACCGAAGGGAATTTTTCCAGGACTTCGGTTCTGCCCAAAAAAGGCAATATGATCTCCTCAGATATGAAAACTGCAACAAGGGAATCGATAACCAAAATACTCTTATTCTCTTCAATTTCAAAAACTTTAATATTCTTAGCTTTGGGAATGGATATCTTCTCCTCCCAACCATTGACGATTGTTTTGAGTATTTTATCCGTATCTTTCTTGGATATCACATACGTCTTCAAACAGTTTATTGATTTCGTCATAATTAATAAAGATGTATAATTGTTGAATATCAAATATTGATTATGGTCGGTAGTTGATAGTTATTACCTATTACATCTCATATAGAATTCGACAGATACTAGCGAATCTAAAATCAAAAATTTCGTAGTCCATATGGCTTTTTTCTAGATACTTTATCTTATTCCTCAAATTGGAAAAAAAATTTTTATAAATAATTAGATCGTACATAAAATCTAATTGAGATGAGTGAATCGCCCGAAACGAAATACGAGGTTCCAATAAAGCAGGTGGAAAAAACCTTGAAAATAAGTGATAGAGCTAAAGCTGAGTTAAAGGCCTCAGGGATGATGGATGATAAAGGTAAACTAAAATTAAAGGGTGTCAGTCCAAAAATGTTAAAAAGAATGAAACTAGAGTCTATAGACTGTCCTGTATTCAAACAGGAGCTTGGCTTTGTGCAATGCTACGTTTGTAGCAATTTTCATAGTAGAATCAGTGGTGTAGTTTATTGCAAAGGTGATCCATTAGAGTAGTCTAGTTATTTTTTGTTGTACGGGTAATGATAACATAAGCTTCATAAATAGAAATCCATAGCTATCTTTTGATTAATTGGACCAGAAAATCAGTAAGGAATTTGGTATTAGTGCGAAAAAAGATGAAAACTTTAGCGAGTGGTATTCTCAAATAATAGAAAAAGCAGGACTGGCGGATTATATATCTGCAAAAGGTTTCATTGTCCTCAGGCCATATGGTTTTGCTATCTGGGACCTCATCAAGAACTATTTAGATCAGAAATTCAGAGAGACAGGACACCTTAACGGATTCTTACCTTGTTTGATACCTGAAAGTCTGTTGAACAAAGAGGAAAAACATTTCAAGGGATTCAATCCAGAGGTCTTTTGGGTAACGTCGTCTGGTGATTCTCTGTTGAGTGAAAAATTAGCACTGAGGCCCACCTCTGAGGCTCTCCTTTATTCGATATTTCCGAAATGGATTTCAAGTTATAGAGACCTTCCACTTAAAATGAATTTCTGGAACACTGCTCTGAGGGCAGAGATAAAGTCAACAAAACCCTTCATACGAAATTCAGAATTCCTGTGGCAAGAGGGCCATACAGCCCACGTCGACAAAAAAGAGGCGGAGGACGAAGTGATGACAATTTTGTCTCTCTACAAACATTTTATTGAAAAAATCCTTTCCATTCCTACGATATCTGGCTACAAGAGCAACAAAGAGAAATTTGTTGGTGCAGACTATACTACCGCATTAGAGGGGATGATGCCCGATGGAAAAGCGCTACAACTTGGAACTTCCCATAATTTGGGTTTAAATTTTTCACAACCATTTGATATTAAATTTTTGAACAAGAATAATATTGAAGATTTTGTTTGGCAAACTTCTTGGGGGATATCCTGGAGATTGATTGGAGCCCTAATAATGGTGCATGGAGATGACAAAGGTTTGATATTACCTCCGATCGTTGCTCCAATCCAAATTATTATTATTCCAATTTACAAGAATGTAAATGAACATTTAGTTAAAGAACATGCTAATAGACTAAAAGACAGTTTAGCCGCTTTAGGTTATCGGGTTTTTGTAGATCAAAGAGATGAGTTTACCGCTGGATGGAAATATAACGAATGGGAAATGAAAGGAGTCCCTATCCGAATAAATATTGGACAAAGAGATATAGAAAGCAATAACGTCGAAATAGTGAGAAGAGACAATAGACAAAAAAGTATTGTCCCGATGGAGAATTTGAGTAAAGAAATCGATAAAATTTTTCAAAGTTTGCAATATGATTTGTATCGCAAGGCCAAAACCTTTCTTAAAGAGAAAACAAAGATCATAACCAATTTTGACGATTTCAAGAGGAATTTGGATAGTTATTCGGGTTTTATGGTGACAGGTTGGTGTGGTAGTGAAGATTGTGAAGTCAGAGTAAAAGAGAATACTGGAGCAGACATAAGGGTAATCCCGTTTGATTCAAAAGACCTCCCGACCGGTCTCAATACGACGTATGATGTAATTAAGGATTGCATTTATTGCAGAAAAAAGACAAATAAGATAGCTATCTTTGCAAAAGCATATTGATTAAATGCTTTTGTTTTGAATAATAGCAGAAATGAAATAAGGATAATCAAAATTTAAACAGAATGTTTATGTAAGGTTTAAAATCCAAATTATTTATTACAAGTTGTCAAAAAAGAACAAGGATAGCAAGAGGAAAGATATTAAGATAATCATAATCATAGTTGTAGTATTTGCTATAGCTTTTATTTCTATTAGGACTCTTTTGGCCGACTCTAATCCGTTTTATGTAGTGGCAAGTGGTAGCATGATCCCTGTACTCAACATAAATGATTTGATAATAGTTTGGGGGAAAGACAATAGCACTTTTGCCAATGCGAATTTAGGAGATACCATCGTTTTCAAGGCCCCGGATCCAGCGGAAGAAAATAAGACTATTGTACACCGGGTGTCAGCTATTATTCAGAACGGGAATAATTTGACAGGAGATGTGATCCTTTGTGCTCCCATTGCTATAAATGAAGTCATACAGGAAAAAACAATTCTGACAAGGGGAGATGCCAACGAATGTTCCATTCCTGGAATAGATTTTCCTATAACGGAGGAGAACTATGTAGGGAAAGTTATCTATACAATCCCACAAGTTGGGATCATACCTCAGGTTTTGAAGCCCCCTGTAAACTATATTATAATGGCTGTAATTGCTGGATTATTGATATATTCATTCATTCGTGGAGGTAAAAAGGATAAACAGGAAGAGGAGAAAGAAAAATTAAAAGATGAGTGAATCCAATGCTATACCTTTAGAATTGGTTGTACTGATGTATAGGCAGGATGATCCACTCAAGTGTACTGCATCGCGGCTAGTTAAATTTAAGATAGCTAAAGAGGTAAGAAGGGTTCCTACCACATTTTTAGTACTCAATCCTTTCGCTGAAAAAATGGTTACCCCTAATGATATGAAAAAATTCAGAGGCATTTGCGCAATTGATTGCTCTTGGAAATTAGCAACACGGGTAATTAATACATCAAAAAAATTCTTTAATAATAGAAAGCTTCCTGCATTATTGGCCGGAAATCCTACCAATTATGCCAAATTAGGAATGCTTTCAACGGTTGAAGCCATATCCGCAGCACTGTATATTCTAAATTACAAAGAAATGTCTAGAGAAATTTTAAATAAATTTAAGTGGGGGCATACATTTTTGGATTTAAACTCCGAAATCTTGGAGGATTATTCCCATGCACAAGGACAAGATGAGATAATAACGATAGAGAAGGAATATTTTCCACAAATTTTCAACTCCGAATAACAAATCCTACGAAAAGTACCGCATTAGAGTGCATTACATTGGAAGGTTAATTACGTTAATACAAGTCAATTGAGTATTTCAAGAATATTTTAATATCAATCTTATGGGACTTGGAAAAGAGAATGTTAGTCTTATCTTTAACCAAAAAGAATATCCGACAAAAAAACACAAATAGTAGATAAGAAAGTTAATAACTTTAGAGTTTCATTTTTACTTGTGAGCTAGCGAGCAAGTTACTTCTGCAATATATAACGAAGAGGAAACTCCTCCCTCACTACGGGCACCTGAATTAGCGATAATTAGAAGGAGACTTCTGGCAACGAAATAGAAAAGGATCCAGTTGAGATCAAAGGCAATGATGATTAATAATCTGAGTGATTTCAATCTTGGAGTGAAACTGTCGACCTAGGTGGAGAAAGGCCAAACAGAGTTAGGAACCCGTACATACACTCAGGTAGGCTGCTTAGCTAAATCTTGCTTAAAACAAAAGGAGGGTTACTACTAGGACACACGATATGGGATTCATAATGGAAAAGTTTCCATTATGAATCCCATACTAACTATCTTCAAATAAATTTCGAAAATCTATTAATTCTAATTGCCATTACTGATAAATTGTAATATAGAATGGATGATAATTTAGACTGTCCAGTACTTATAACGGGTAACGAACAATCTAGGTTCTTATCAAAAAGATATGGATATAAAGAGTGGATGATATCTAGATTTCTAGATTTTATTCCATATCCTGAAAAGATGCTAGATTATATCCATGATAATAAAAACTTGCATTATTACATAAGAGTAAATACGCTAAGGACTAATCCGCAGGAACTAAAAAGACGACTCGGTGAGAAGGGATATCACTTAAACGAGACAATTCTAAACGAGGTATTTGAGATAAAGAATCCTGGCTTCGGGAGTATTCAAATCAAGGACGCTGGGATTGCGAGTGCGCAACAGAATAATGATGAGGATACTGATAATAAGGATGCTGTTACCATACAAAAGGATTATGATTTGCGGTCTAGCAAAGATGGTGACCTTGGGCCCAAACAGCCTAGTATAGGTTCAACGATTGAATATTTGAAAGGATACTATTACATTCAGGATTTGAGCTCTTGCATTGCAGTAGAGGAGTTAGAAATTCATGATGGATCAGGTTTGGTTGTATTGGATATGGCTGCGGCACCTGGGGGCAAGACGACCCATATTGCTCAAAAACTAAATAATAAGGGAGCGATTTTCGCATGCGAATCAAACTCCAGCAGACTTGCATCTCTACTTTTTAACTTGTCACGTTGTTTTGTACAAAATACAATTGTGCTTAATATGAAGGCAGAAGAGATTAACGAATATGAGTTACAGTTTGATAGGGTACTTCTTGATGCACCATGTACATGTGAAGGGATTATTATGAAAGATAATTCTAGAAAGAAAAGTCGTAATTTAGTGGATTTGGAAACATGCAGTAATAGGCAGAAAAAAATGATTGTATCTGGTTTTAATGTTTTGAAACCAAATGGACTTTTGATATACTGTACTTGTTCTTTTGCGCCAGAAGAAAATGAGATGATAATACAACATCTCATAAGCAATCACAAGGATGCACAAATCGAGCCATTACAATATGGAATGAATGGTTTGACAAGGTTTTCAAAGTACCAATTCGACGAGAAAATGGTCTATACCAAAAGATTCTATCCTCATATCCACGCCACAAACGGATTTTTTATAGCAAAAATAAGGAAGAAACCGAACTAAAATGACTTTTAGGGATTTAACTAATGTTGAAGAGACAATTCTAAAAAGGTCCTTTAATAATTGGGGAATTTTTGAAATTTTCGGAACACTAAGAATATTAATCCGAACACTTGCTTTAGAAGCCGCGATTAGTGATCAAAAAACAATTATTTCAAAACATTATACCGTTCCAAACAAAATTCTACGTCTCAATCCAAGCGACAATGGTAGTAGTGATAAGGTTAAAAAATATAACAACGATAATCAAGGACGATTTCATACCTCAACAATAGGATACTCACACGGAAATGAATTCACCGAGTCAGAAAAAACCATAAAGAAAACAGAAGTTTTCGTTCATTCCAACGTTAAATATGATAATATGCTGTTTAAAAAATTAAATCCCGTTATAATAGGTTTGAAAATCGGCACGATTAAGAATAAGAAATTCTCCCCCGAGTTAAATTTTGCCGAGTTTGTAGTCAAACACAATAGAAATATGGATTATCCCCACGTTATCGTCAATACTAAGGCTGAAAATCTATTAGTTTTTGGTAGGGACATAATGGGGAGTTCAATCCTTTCCTTTTTCAAAGATATCAAAGAAAATCAACAAGTTATATTATTAAACCATAACAAGGAGGTTATTGGATTAGGTAAATCTAGATATTCGGGAAGCTTGATTGTTCAACCTAACGTAATAACGATAGATACTACCCAGGATATTGGTACATACTATCTTAAAAATGAAAATAGACTTGCTAAAGATATTGACAAAAATATTGACTATTTACTATAAATAAAAACAATAAAAAAATATCAAGTTCTATTGATTATTTTCTGGCTTTTACTAGTACTAGGACTGCCACTCCTGCCATCATAGCTCCAAATATCAACAAGACTTGTATAGGAAAACTACCCGATGAGGTAGCCACACCTTGAGGTGCTTCGGATGATACAAAGAGGTGTTCTGAACCTCCTGATTGTTGGATTTGGGAGAATCCCCCTATCTGCATTTGTCCACTTGGAGGGGCTGTTATTCCATCAAGATTTACAGTTACTCCATCTATATCTGCTGAAGCAGAGATTGCTTTTACAGTGTGTGTTCCCTCTCTGAAACTACTCTCACCTAAAGAATAAATAGAAACTATCTCTGAACCTCCTTCTGTGACGGAAAACCCAAAGCCTGCAGCACCTGCCTGAGCACCGGTAGCGTCAAACAAAAAGTGCCAGTTATTCATTGACGATCCAAATTCTTCAAAATCTAAAATAGGAGTGTCAAATGCAGGAGCTAAAGTTGTATTTTGAATTTTAGCCGCTAACTCTGGAGCTAGTTTTTCCAAACCTCCAATAGGGTGATTAATGTCAATCTGACCATATTCTTCGGTATTGACTATCAATGGCTCGTCTAGTACAATACTTCTCCAATCTACATCCAAAACAGCCGTAGAAGTTCCGTTTGATGCCGTTACAAGATTAGTGATAGTCGGATGCAATTCCACCTGGTATGATAGTGTTGCGGTTGTGGGTCCTCCATTGATAGCTGCTCTATAATCTAGTGTGGCATTTTCAAAATTCACTAAACTTTGTTTTTGAGAGAGTAACTCATTGTTTATTTTATCCAAAATCTCAGTTAAACCATTACTACTATCTGAAGAATTCAATGAAAATGAGATTGTTTCTTTGTTTCCATCCAAGATTTGTGACGTGGTGCTGTTAACAGGATACTTTAAAGTAAGAATTCTATCACCTGTAAATGTAGCGTCCGCCGCATTTATTGCGGGGGAGATACCCGCTTCCATTTGTATAGCAAAGCTTTGATTAATAATCCCGCCAAAAAAAACAATAGCCAATAATGCTATTACATAATCGAGAGATCTTAATTTCAATATTTTTGAATTCCATTTAGCCTGTTTATAATCTTATTGAAATATCTCTACTTGAAGTGAATTCAAATTGAATACTGCATAATTAGGAGTAAAAATTATATTTTATCCAATTTAAAAGTAAAAAAATCATAACATAACTAAGAGAAAAAAACAAAGAATAAAAAAAAGAAAAAAAGTAGAACTGTAGGGTTGATTACCATTTTAGCTGGGGGAACAGGTTCCGTTAAATTAGTTAGAGGAATGTATAAGGAATCGGAAAATATTGCAATTATTTCAAATGTCGCCGACAATTTTTGGCATTATGGACTATATGTTTGTCCAGATATCGATACGATCATCTATGGGCTTAGTAATAATTTGGACCAAAAGAAAGGCTGGGGTGTCAAAAGAGATTCTTTTAATTTCTTAAAATATATGGGTAATCTTGGTACTGAAACATGGTTTAACCTCGGGGATAAAGATTTGACAACCCATGTTTTAAGAACACAGTTATTAAAAGAAGGGAGGAGTTTAACTGAAATCACAAAATTCTTTACCGACAAATATGGTCTATCACTACTCGTTGCTCCCGCTTCTGATACGCATTATGAATCAAATATAGTGACTGATGGCAACAAACGAATTCATTTACAAGAATATTGGATAAAATACAAGGGTTCGGTGCCGGTGTATGACATTACCTACAATAACATTGAAAAAGCCAGGGTAACTTTACAAGCTCAAAAAACGCTTGAAGAATCAAGATTAATCCTATTTGCTCCTGGAAATCCAATCACCAGCATTGGGCCAATAATAAGCATACCTGGTATGAAAAACCTTTTGAAGAAGTTAAAAAATAAAATTGTAATGATTTCTCCACTTATCTCTAACAAAGCCGTCAGTGGTCCATGTGAAATTTATATGAAGGCGAAGAATATCACTCCTGATTTAAGGGGATTAATTGACTTTTATTCAGAAATTGCTAATACAATGATCTTCGATAAACTTGATGAATCTGAAATTGAAAGAAAAATAAAAAACGATTATCGTGAAACAAACTTTTGTTATTCTGACATACTTATGACGAATTTAAGAAAAGAAACATCATTGGCACGATATATAATTTCTAATTTTTAAGAATAGTATAGGGTTATTTTTTGAGCAACACAAGAACCGCAATAATTATTCCGATAAAAAGATTTGAAAAGAGTAAGACACGGTTGAGTGGTTTTCTTAGTCAAGAACAAAGGGCCTGGCTCTGTCATCTTATGGTAAATGATTTGATTGAAAAAATGTCTGAGTTGGAAGAGAGCAATCTGTTTTTGGTTACAAATGAAATTATTCCAATACCCGAGAAATCAAAAGAAAAGGTAGCGGTATTATTTGAAGGTCGCAGCAGCGGAGTAAATGATGCTATTAAAATTGCTGATTATTATATAGAAAAAAACAAATTTGATAGCTCGATTGTGATCCCAATAGACATACCACTACTAACGCTAAGAGAAATAAAAGAGATCATTTCTTTCGCAAAGAACCATAAAGAGATCATTAGTATGGTTCCTTCCAATAGATTCGATGGGACCAACATATTGTTTAGAAAGCCACATTCGATAATTGATACGAGTTACGATGATAATAGTTTTTTCAACCATTTTAAAAAAGCTCTTGATATTGGTGTCTCGCTGAAAATATTTTATCACGAGAATTTGAAGATGGATATTGATACAATCGATGATGTGATGCTGGCTTTGAAAAAATATCATTTAGCTAGTTCTACTACCAAAATGAGTATCTTAGAACAAAAAGAAATACACAAGAGTGAAAATAAATCGATAGAATATCTATTGAATATATTTCAGAACAGGGATGAACTTTGTTATTGAGTACCATGGATTTTAATTAGCCTTTTGTAATGATTGTGCATGAAGAAAAATAAAAGTAGTTTGAAATGAAAATTCTGTCATTCAAGATATTTATTGGTAGTACAACAATAATTAACGTACTTGTTACATAATATCATTGCCATTATAGCCATTTCATTCATAATAGTGGGTGGTTTATGGGGTATTGGTAGTTTATTAAACACTCCTCAGGAAAAAAACATTCAAAAGTCAAATGATTCCATCCTGCTAATAGCTCAAAATAATGCCTTTAACCAGACCAATCCAACATTATATGTGAATGCGAGTCAGCCTACCAGACTAATAATTCTTAATAAAGACTTTGTGAAGCATGATTTCATTTCTGAGGAACTAGGCATCAATACCGCCTACTTAACAACGGAGCAAGATTTTGTAACCGGAATTGCGAGTAATAAAACAGGTAACTACACATATTATTGCTCTTTTCATCCCGAAATGAAGGGAGAAATTGTTATAAAATGATCAAAAAAATAAATAACATGTAAAAAGAAATCACAAATATATTTAGAGTTTTCCTCTCTAAAATCATCTTTAAACTCTAGATAATCTGAATTTCTGCTAAATATTATTAAATAACCTTTTATCTGTTTACTTGCTAAGCGATTACTACATGTATAGGCCTTCAGAGGATACTTATTTCATGGAGGATATTCTAGCAAATTATAGAGGTAAAATTGCCCTTGAGGTAGGTATTGGATCTGGATACTTAACCAGATTATTGTGTACAAACTTTGGGTTTGTTGTTGGAACTGACATCGATGTCGATTCTATTATGTATGCGAAAAATAATACTCTGGCAAATATTAGTAACAAACTACTGGTTTGCTCTGATTTGAGTCTACCATTGAAATGTAAATTCGATTTGATTATTAGCAATCCGCCATATTTACCAACGGATCTCGGTAATCTTGATGATACTGCTGTTTATGGAGGGAAAAAAGGAATTGAATTGACTATTCGATTATTAAGATCAATTCAATTACAACTTAGCGAAAGGGGGAAAATTGTGCTAATGAGATCAACCTTAGCTGATCTTAAAAAAATGGATGATTTCATTGACAATTTGTTTTTAAGCAGCAAAATAATAGCAAAAAAGGCATTCTTTTTTGAATCTTTAGAAATATTGGAACTTTCCGGCGTAAGAAATAGTTCTATTATTTGATTGTCTCAATAAAAAAGAAAATATATGTGATCATAACTAGGTCAGCAAATAAAAAAAGATAACAAAAAAGGGATCATTTGATTTTCGTTGTGTATTTTGTGATTAATTTTTGATTAATGCTGCTGACCTTTGAGCAATTGCTTCTGCCATTTTTGATAATGATGATGACCCGCCCAGATCGTATGTCAAATATTTTCCCTCGTCAATCGTTTGTTCAGTGGCTTTAAAAATTGCATCTGAAATATGTTTCTCTCCTAAATATTCGACCATCCAAGCACCTGACAATATAGTTGCTACTGGATTTACCTTGTCTTGCCTAGCATGCTTTGGAGCGCTCCCATGGGCAGGTTCGAACATTGCATATGTATCACCATAATTTCCAGAATAAACATTGCCAATAGACCCTACATGTCCTGATGCACATTCAGAGATTATGTCCATGAATAGATTTGTGCTTAGTAACAAACTATTGTTGAATCTTTCTGGATTTTTTACTAGTTGTTGAGTCATGTTATCGATATAGTATTCTTCGACTTCGATGTCTGGATATGTTTTGTTTGTCTCTACTACTGCATTCCAAAAAATCCCATCTGTTTCCTTTAAAATATTTCGTTTAGTTATTGCAAATATTTTTTTAAATCCTTTTTCTTTCGCTAGTTCAAAGCCCTTTTTGACTACCCTTCTGCATCCCTTTCCAGTAGTTTTTCTAATTGCTATGGCCGAGTCATCACTTGTCTTAAACTCAATACCTGCATACAGCCCTTCTGTTGATTCTCTTACACAGATAAAATCTAGCTGTAATTTCGAAATCTTGTAAGTTTTGATCGGGCGGATGTTTGCATAAAGTTGAAATTTTTGTCTTATGCTTACGGCAACACTTCTGGGTGCATCAGGATTTGGAACTGTGGTGGTAGGACCCTTAAAACAAGCATCGGAAGATTTCAGGGTCTCCCAGACCTCATCTGAGATATAGGAATTACCTCGATTTTTTTCCCACCATTCAGAACCCGCGTCACATGTTATTAATTCAATGTTAGTGTTACATGATTTTAAAACTTTAATCATCGCATTAACTAATTCAGGACCAGTACCGTCACCATTTATTACAGCAGCTTTTTTATTGCTCAAATGAACTCAAAAAAATGTTTGATTATATTCCTATTTATTTTTTCAGTTACTTTGGTATTAAATCGATCCTTCCAAAAAAAGCATTGGAAAATGGTGGGAACTCGCCACTATTTTCAATTTTAGTGAATTCTCCTTGATCTGAATAATACGAATACTGGATGTCATAATCGGCAAGTTCTAGAGTGCTATCTACATATTCGCCCGTAGAATTATCTACTAAATCAACCGTTTTATTATCATATGAATAGATTTTCATCAAGTCAGGTAAAGACAAATGAACTGGTCTAATATATTGGACATGCAGAGTATCACCTATCGAATCAGTATGAATTGGTTTTAAGCATTCTTCCCCTTCTATGGGTTGTCTGCCTACGTTATCAGGAAACAAATATTGTTTATCATCTACAAACAACTGGACCCTTGGATAAACATTGTAATTATCCAATGTATGTGCTTTAAGGCAGACGCTCAATATCTCTGGAGGTGGGACAATCTGTGTAAATACAAGTCCAAATAATACAGCTACCCCTATGATTATCGGAGGCAGAAGTAAATCCTTTTTACCCATTTTTTGGAAAAAATTCTTTTTTGGAGTCCCCTCTTTTATCTTTCTTTTGGGCACAAATTCAGTATTCTTCTAACAATATAAATTCTTTAGAAATGTCAGCATGATACAAACTTTTATCTTGATGATAAAAAATAAAAAAAATAAATGTAAAATAGTTTTTTAATAATGCTAGTTGTTGGATGTACATATTGATGGCGCAAGTAGGGGAAACCCTGGATTATCTGCAATAGGCATTATGATAAAAAGTGACGATAAAATAATCAGAGAACACTGTGAATTTATAGGTGTCCGGACCAATAATCAAGCAGAATACGAAGCATTACGGCGAGCGCTTGAAATCTGTACCGATATGGATAGTGAAGTAAATATTTTATCAGATAGTGAATTATTGATAAATCAGAGAAACTTAAAATACAGAATACGAAGTCAGGAACTAAAAATAATTTCCAGAGAAATTTCAAATCTAGAAAAAAACTATGATAAGATTACTTACAGACATATTCCGCGAACAAAAAATGGTCGTGCAGATTATCTTGCAAACAAAGCCCTTGATAAACACGTTGGTGCAAATACAAAGAAATGACCATTATCAATCGAAATTTTGTCGTAGGACAAGAAACCACTATTTACCATGATCTTAATTTATAAATGTAACTAATGCATAGTACAATTCAGAATCGAAAAATCAAATAATCGGTAGATGATATACAGATGCGTAGGCGGCTATGAGGAATCAGAGTTATCACGTATTCAATATGAAGAAAAGGCATTTGACTGAGCCGCCAAAACATTTATTGTCTAAAGAGCGTTTATTTTCTTTACGATTGTAAGGATATCTTCATCAATGATCCTGTGCTCTAACCCTACCTTTTGACCTCCAAATTTTACACTTTTACCCCATACCTGAGCGAACCTAAAGTCTCTGACCATGTTTCTGTGAATCTTGTTACAAATATTCTGGACAGTACTATTCCTAGGCATTATTAGAGGCTCTTCCAAATCGGCATCTTGTCCTTTGGGTTTCATATATATTCGAACAAAGTCTAATTTATTGTAGATTTCCCTTTTAAGAAGCTCAATGTTTTTGTTCGTGTCTGCCGACACAGCTGTATATGGAATTTTAAGTTTAGATGTTGCCATCTTGAGATATTCTGTATCGACCAAATCGATTTTATTTATAACTGCTAAGGAAGGAATGTAAACCCGATTCCCGGATAAGACATCTATTAACTGGTCAATTGTAAGGCCTCTTTCTCGTATGGTTATACGACCGTTGTGGATACCGTTTATTCGCATCACATTTCTGATAAAGTTTTCATCAGCTTGTATTGGAACCTGAATATTTACCGAAATACCTCCTGTAGCAGTCTTTTCTACTACAATATCAGGAGGTTTTTCATCGACCTTGACTCCTATTTCCGATAGTTCCTTTTTTATTACCTCCTGGTGGTTAATCTGGAACACATCTAGGATAATCAAAACTAAATCTGCATTTCTGGCAACAGATAATACTCTTTTTCCCAACCCCTTGCCAGCAGCAGCACCTTCAATAATACCAGGTAAATCCAAAATCTGGATCCGTGCACCACTATAGTCTAACATACCTGGTACAGCAGTTAATGTAGTAAATGAGTACGCTGCTGTTTTAGATTTTGCGTTTGTTAATGCATTCAATAAGGTAGATTTCCCTACACTGGGAAACCCTATTAAGACGACAGTACCATCTCCGGCTTTTCTTACGTCAAAGCCCGCACTGCCTCCTCCCGTAGCAACCGTCTTTCCATGGGTGTTTTCTTCTTGTTCTTTCTTTAGCTTTGCTATCTTGGCCTTTAGGATGCCTACATGGAACTCTGTTGCTTTGTTTATCTGTGTTTTGTGTATTTCATCTTGAATGGCCTGGATTTTCTCTGGTATTCCCATTGGTTTTAATATTAGTTTATAAAAATAACAATAAAAATTTTGTTAATAGCGTCTTAACTTTCCCTATTTGTTATTTCAATACCATGAAAAATTTGAGACCGTACACTATTGCAACGGTGGTAATGAATCCTAGCATTCCTAACCATGGCAATGCCGGAATCTTAGGAGTTTTTATTTTTATTTGATGATCTTCGACAATATTTGTGATATAATCCTTGACAATCGAATGCCATAATTGATATTCGATACGGTGTTTTTTTAAGATGGTCTCAATTTCATATACCACAGGAACCCTGACTGATTTTATATGCTGGAAATAATTTCTAGAGATTTCAACTTCCGCATGGATTCCAATCAAGCCTTGATTAAAATCCAGGAGTCTTACATGCATCTCCCATGGTTTCTTTAGTTTCTTTGAGAAGCCACTACCAATTTGACTAGGCTTTTTATGTTCAAATTTTACCATTTTAAACCCCTCAGAAACTAGTGTATTGACAATTTCATCTTTTTTTATTTTAACCATCAAAAATAAATGATCTAGCTCAACTTCTTCTCTTTTAATGAGATTCTGAATCCCTTGTAGAAGATTCATTCTTCTAGGATATAAAGTAGAAAATTCAGCCATGAACAGGTTTCTCCAATTACAATTGATATAATATTGTTTGACTATTTATAATTTATAAAATTAAAACTTTTCAAATATATGAGGGAGCCATTTTCTTTGAAAGTCCGCGCACATAAATGTCAAATTTGCTATCCATGTTCAAGGTATCACTACTGACAGGCTTGTCACTCATCTTAATATTTAATCCTCTTATTATTATGACTGGAGTCGATGCGTCAGATTCTCCCATTATCATAGTCCCGATGGAAGCCAGACAATCTGCAAGATTTTGAGATGTATATTTTAGAACATTTCCGAAAAGATCTAAAGTCCCTTTCAGATCTACTACTGGTTCAAACCCACAGCAAGCTAATGCAATACCCACTGTACCTTTTCTCATAGGTAAGATTCTACTATCTGACAATACAATTCCAACCCTTTTCCAAGAATTTATCAGAAATTTCTGTCTGATGATCTCTATGGAGTGGTACGGATATTTTGGATACAAAACAACACTTCCATTAGGCACATTTGACTTATCAATACCTGCGTTGGGTGCCAAGACTTTATGAACAGAGGTTAGGACAAAGCCATATAATCCCCCGAAAATTTCATCAGCCTCCCTGAGAATCAGTTCCATTATTTTTGGGTCGATGTGATAAAGTTTAGATGCTTGAAGAGCCTGACTACTCGGTTTTATCCCTGTTAATTTCTTGATCCTGCCTTCACTGATCGAAAGATATTTGCTTGATATAACAAGTACATCGTTATCTTCAATGTTTAATTTTTCTTTGTTATTGCTAATTTTTTCATACACATCAAACTCTGATGATTCTCTATCTAGGTGGATGGGAATAATTTCCAAATTATGATCTTTCTCAAAGCAAAGTACATAATTAATTTTATTATGAAAAACCTGAAATTTCTTTTGAACCTAAATTCAAAAAGTATTAATCTTTAGCAGTAATACTCAATTGTATTATTATGGGAATGACATTAACCGAAAAAATCCTATCTCATTCCTCAAATTCCAAAACAGTTACTCCCGGGGAAATCATCTTTTCCAACGTTGATAAAGCCATGATTCATGATGTTTCCGGTCCTGGAGTTATCAAGGTGTTTAAAGAATTGGAAAAAAAGGGCTATAAATTGGAAAAATTATGGGACTCTGATAGGGTATGGATTTCTGAAGATCACTTTGTTCCGGCCGCTGATAGGATCTCTGCTGACAATGTGATACAATTGACAAAGTGGGCTCAAAAATATGGTATTAAGAAACACTTCAAATATGGGATGGGACAATACGGTATCTGTCACACGATTTCTCATGAAGAGGGGTTGGTGTTACCTGGTGAAGTTTATGTTGGCGGAGATTCGCATACTAATACCACGGGCGCAATTGGTGCATTTAGTGCAGGCCTCGGTCATACAGATATCGCTTATGTTTTAAAGCATGGTAAAATATGGTTCAAGGTACCGGAAACTATGCTATTTAAGGTAACAGGAAAAAAACCAAATTATATTATGGCCAAAGATATTATCTTGAATATTATTTCTGATATAGGGACCGATGGGGCAAATTACAAAGCTATGCAATTTAGTGGTAGTGTTATTGATGGTATGGAAATGGAGGAAAGATTTACTTTAACCAATATGACTACTGAGGCAGGTGCAAAAAATGGAATAATTGAGCCAGATAACACCACCGTGGATTATTTAAGGACAAGACTTGGGGCATTAAACTTTAACCTAGTTAGAGGAGATCCAGATGCCGAATTTAGTGAAATATTTGAATATGACTGCGAAAAAATGGAACCTTCTGTAGCAAAACCATATTCGCCGGAGAATGTCGTCCCCGTAAGAGAGGTTCAAAGTATAGAAATAGACAAAGCGTATATAGGATCTTGTACTGGTGCAAAGCTTTCTGACCTCAGATCTGCTGCCAAGATATTGGAAGGAAAAAAAGTCAAAGTACGAACCGAGGTACTCCCTGCAGCTCAATCAATCTATATGAAGGCTATCAAAGAGGGATTGGTTACCATTTTTATGGAGTCTGGTGCAGTTATTGGTCCACCTACCTGCGGGGCTTGTTGCGGAGCGCATATGGGTGTTTTAGGCAAGGATGAAATTTGTGCAAGCACGACTAACAGAAATTTTCCGGGTAGAATGGGGGATGTAACGTCCCAAACATATCTTGCCTCTCCGATGGTTGTAGCTGCTTCAGCGATTACAGGAAAATTAACAGACCCGAGGGATTTATGATGATTTTAAAAGGCACTGTGCATAAATACAATAGACCCAACATAGACACAGATGTTATAATTCCAGGTCCGTATCTAAAAATACATGACCATGATGAACTTGCAAAACATGCAATGGAAGGATTAGATACTGATTTTACCAACAAAGTTTCAAAAGGTGATTTTCTCTTGGTGGGTCATAATTTTGGATGTGGATCTAGCAGAGAACATGCTCCAATTGCTTTATCAAAAACAGGTATTAAAGCTATTTTATCACCATCTTTTGCAAGAATCTTTTACAGAAATTCTATAGATGGTGGTTATTTGCTGCCTATTGAAATTGAAGAAAATATTTTAGACAAAATTGATGATAAAGATGATGTAGAAATTAATTTAAACACAAACACCATTTTAAACGTTACTAAAAAAGAATCATATCCGATCAAACCATTTAGTAAAATAATTTCTGATATCATAGAGGCCGGTGGGCTTTTTAACTATAAAATTCCTTGAAAAATAACACGGCATTCATAAAAAAAATATGAATATGTATATTATTTTTTTGGGAGGTTCGGGAACGCTAGTCGGGATCTATTTTGCTACAGTAGGAATTTGCTGATTGCAATATGCTTGCGGGGTTTGGGTACTCAAAATCTAAATTATTTTGAGAATGATAAAACATAATTTGTTCCTTTCTTTCCACGTCCATAATATCTGACTTAGAATAGTATACTACGAGCTCAAATAAACCTGATTCTTTGAATCGTTTTACGTGGGCCATCTGTATATTTCCATATCTAAAACATAGCGAGTGTGCCAAGGCACATGCAAATTCAAAATTCTTTCCCTTGAAATTTTCAATCACAAGATTAGGCGACATCGTTTCAAGCAATTCGATTGTATTTGATTGATGGCTTAAATTGTAATTATTTTGCATGGTTTCGCCTACTATCTTGTTCTCAAATAAAACTTTTATTAGGCATTTCGTAAAAAATGATTCCTTCAGATATTACCGGCTCCGCACATTGACGTATAGAGGATAGTCTTTACCTCATTTATTTTGTGGAATTATTAACGAGTTTCTTAAAAATCCTATGAACATGACATGAAATTGCTCTAATGCAATATAGATATATTTTAGCTCAATAGTATCATTACAAAAACCAATTTTACTCGATCAGGATGAAATCAGATATTTTATTTGTCACGAGTAGGTTCCAGTTAATTCTCTATATACATCAAGTGCACTTTCTATATCGTTTTTTATGATCGAATATAATTCTTTTCCACTAAAAGAATAACTGACCAAAAATGGTTCATTTGTTATAATACGCAATCCATTCCCAGAGAACTGGACACTACCGGTGTTTTTGGGCTCGTCTAGTAGATTAGTTGTAATTACTGCGGTATTGTTAACAGGAAATGTGTATAGAGTTCCAAATTGAACAGGTAGTTTCAGACTATTATTTATAGTCAACATATTTAACGATTGAATTTGTACGGGTTTGCTCGAAGTAAAAGTCAATACTCCTGAATAGGTAGTGCTTTCATTTTTGATTGGAAAAATAAAAAATGATTGTTCAAGGTCTGAATTGTGAAAGACATCGGGATTGGAGGATACTGTTCCACTAAAAGAAACGTCATGAGACTCTTGACTGGTATCATTCATGTTATTTGCGGCTAGGACAGAATGAGAAAATCCTGGTGTTACATAAATATGAAAAATCACTAATAGTATGATTAGAGTGAGCCCCGGCATCCTAAAAAAAAATGAGCTGCATTTTGAATTGTTGCTGTAATCGGTCGATACTTTGATCATTGGACTAAACAAATATTTGATTCTATGGTTGATAATTAAAACTATTAGAATTTATTGAGTTAAATCATAATGAAATATTATGATTTATTAGCTAACATTTAAAAGCGATGCCTAGATAGTTCGTGATGGATAATAAAACATGGCTGGCAACCTAAAAAATCTTTTAGCAAGTATAAATACGTTGGAGAATAAAAAAAATGTTTATTTGATTAATAGATATTACAATCATCTTAATGGTAAAGGTGGAGCATTAAACTCTCAAGTAAACAATCTACAAACTGTATTTTATTTTGCTAGGTATCTAGATAGTGAAACTAACTTGTCAGATGTGAAAGAAAAACATCAAATTATATCCTTTCTAAACACTTTGATTAATAATGATGATCATGAGAAAAAATGGACGTCAACATATAACATCTATTTACTCCGATTAATAAGTTTCTATAGATGGTTCTATAACTCTGATGATGGTAGTAAAGGTCCAGAATATTGGACTACACCAGACTTTATGAAGATAAAGAAAAAACAATCAAAAAGAATTAGTCCATACATGGCTAATGAAATTTGGGAAAAGGAAGAATTACAGATAATAATTAAATATGAAATATCTAGAAGGAATAAAGCAATCATAGCATTACTTTGGGATCTGGATGCAAGACCTCATGAGATAACTTTATTGAAAA
>JBGTFK010000116.1:0-7512 GCA_041747305.1 Candidatus Nitrosocosmicus sp. | reverse complement strand
ATGTCCATTAGATTGATAGGAGTACTAATGGTTTCATCTCTCTTAATAATTCCTAATGTTTCTTCGTTGCTACTAGGATATGGATTCAAGAAAACCATACTATTCTCAATTTGTTTTTCTTTGACATCTGTAATTTTGGGAATAATATTAGCATATGAATGGAATATCACGCCTAGTGGAATGATAGTAATAACGTCCGCTGGAATATTCTTTGGAGTAAATGTATTAAAGTTATTTTCTTCCAAAATAAAAAACAAGACTGAAACAAAGATAAGATCTTGACAATTAATAGTTTTTATCAGCTATTACCCGATATTATTATGTACTTGTATAACCAGTATGTTTTTAAAGAAATGAATTTTGGTACGAAATATACATTTGTCTTTCTTTTTGCTTCATCACTTTTGTTTTTTACTTGTTTACTTATTTTTTACAATATCACAGTTTTTGCTCAACAGGAAAATACCACCAAAAATGCAAATGATCAATTCGGTATTGAAAAAATATATCCTACCAAATCCGATGGCAGGGAATGGTATGTTAATATGATTAACCCCAAAAATGATCCAAATGTAACTTTTACTTTTAATCCTAGATTAGCCAAACAGGATGATGGATCTTGGAAAATAACGGATGACAAAATTCGAATTAATGTAGATACATTCAATGGGACAGAAGAATGGAAAAATGTTGAAATTACTGGATATGTGAAAATAGACTCAATAATCAACCCGCATAAAGGTGTTATAACAGATATTGACTGGGTAGCAAGAACTGATCAACATAATGAAGACTTTCCTTGTCATGGCCTATCCCTTCACGGGGGCATTTATCCGGATGGTTCTGCAGCATGGAAAAAAGAAATATGGTTTACTGGAGGATATACTAAAGAAAAATCAGTTCCTAAAATAACTGACTCATTGATGAATAGATGGATTGGTTGGAAAACTGTGATCTATAATACAAATAATGATTCCGCGGTAAAAATGGAATCATATTTAGATAACTCAAATTCTAATCATTGGGTCAAAGTTTTTGAAATTACGGATGACGGAGGCTGGTATGCAAGTAGTTCAGACAAAGTATTCTACAGTGCAAATTGTGGTAGATCCAAAGATCATATGGTTTTGAATTCAGGACCTATTGTTACTTTTCGTGCAGATAACGTAGTTTTGAACTTCAAAGATTTGAGCATAAGAGAAATAGAGCCACCAAAGTAGGATAATACTGATTTGTCCATTGGAAATTATTCGTAAATGGAAAAAACAAATATTATGAAAAGATCATAATAAAAAACATTGCCAATCATAAGCATTTCACTGAATGAAAACATAATCCAAGAACTAGATAAATTGCAAAAGTTTTTGGGTTTTTCAGGCAGATCAGAAATCATAAGAGCTAGTGTTAGAAACCTACTTTTAGAAGAGAAAAAAATAGACGAATTGTCAGGAGTTCTACATTCAGTTCTTCTGGTAATACATGATGAAAAATCTGACCAAGAAATTAGTGAAATTCGACATGGATTCGATAAAATAATTAATACCCACATTCACAATAAGATAGACAAAGACAGATGCCTTGAAATTTTTGTACTTTATGGCGATGCAAGAGAGATTAAGAATATTACCAAGAAATTTCAAGGGAACAGAAAAATGGATCAAGTAAGATTAGTGGTAACATAGTAGTTCAACATATTAATTTGAAAGCCATAAGTGGGATTTGAACCCACGGCCTAAGGTTTACGAAACCTTCGCTCTGCCAGGCTGAGCTACTATGGCGGCAGCGTTAGAACCAGTCTACAAATAATTGCCAAGTATTAGAAGTATGAAAAAGTTAAATAATAATGTATTTTTTTCTAAGATGTGACAAAATGCAACATACATGAATTTTTTTTTGACTGGAATTGTAATGATTGCAAAGAAGAATACAAGGATTTGAAGGGAACTAATAAGATTGAAGAAGAGTCACGTGAGGAAGTAGAACCAATAAAGGCAAAGAAAATAAAGAAGATGAATGACTACAAAGAATTCACAGAAGAGAGAGCTAAAAAACTCTATGAAGAAATTTTTTTGCAGTATTTAAAAAAAGGTAACATAAGCGAAGCAGAATCTATTGAACGCTCAAAGAAAATAATAAGAAAACAATGTTTAATGCGCAATATTGAGCCTTGGTCATGGGTTTAATCCAGATTCAGAATTAAATAGTTAAGTTAAACCTAAATAACAAAAAAAAGTTATTTAAATTTATTGTCATCACCGAATAATCAATCTAATATCTTACAAGGAAGTGTAAATAAAGACATACTTCTAAAACTAAAAGGAAAGAGAACTATCAAGGGAAAGCTAAAAAGTTTTGATCAATACATGAATCTAACACTGGAAAATGCAACTGAAGTTTTAGAGGGAGATAAAGTTCAACAAATGGGAGAAATATTCATCAAAGGCGAAAACATTGTTATTATAGCAACAGATTGATATATGAATAATAAATATTCTTGATAATAATTATAATCAAGTTTTTTCAAAAAAAATTAGTTAAATTATTTAAAACTATCTCGATCTTTGGCACATTCAATGATTTCTGAGTCAGATAGATAGTTATCAATGCTAAATGCTCTATCAAAACATGCAGCGATTTCCTTTGAATGTTTGTTATCAGTCTTACCGTCATCGTCATCATCATTATTCTTTATGTTATCGCTTAAAGCATAATTGTGAATGCTATTTTGAGAATAACTATCTCGATCTTTGGCACATTCAATGATTTCTGAGTCAGATAGATAGTTATCAATGCTAAATGCTCTATCAAAACATGCAGCGATTTCCTTTGAATGTTTGTTTTTGCCATCTAGAGACTCGCCTAATTCGCTATTAGTTGGATTAGTATAGATATTTTTGTTGATTGATGTATGGAAGGACTGGAATGAATAAGGGTTAGATACTGGCTGATTCATATTTTGCTGTTGTAACGCCGAGAAGGTTGAAGGGTTGTCTTGAGGTGGAGACTTGAGGAAGGTTGAAGGGTTGTCTTGAGGTGGAGACTGGAAAGTATCCATATAATTTCCATCAACTGTATTTGATGAATCAGAAGTGAAAGTGGGAGTACTGACGTCACCGTCAACAGTATTTTTGTCCTGAAATTCATGATAGAATGGATTATTTTTACTTAAATTGTATGGATTGCTACTAGAGGGGGAGGATACAGAAGTTGTACTATCAGGAGCTTTGTCTGAAGAAGATACAGAAGTTGTACTATCAGGAGCTTTGTCTGGATATGTTGAATTTATTTTATTCAAGTTGTCAGTACAATCAGAATTTATACCAATAAGCGCACTAGTCATCATGCTCGTAATACAGTCAGTAGTTTGGGCGATCAATGAATTATCAGGAACCAAACTGATTTGACCGTACGAAGGAGTAAATTTCAAACCATATATAGTTGAAAATGATATCAATAAAAACACCATTAAAATGGGACTGATTTTATTTGCTATGTGCACGAAAAAATAAAACAATCATACTTTATAATGAGCACTTTAGAATGCTAGTATTAACTTAACAATATATCTCTTATACATAAATAAGACAGATTTTTTTTATAAATTAAAAGGGTCATTTAGTATATGTATATGATATGATCTTAGTCTGTTTGCTTGTTTTATGTGTTAAGTGTTATTAGGTGATACCTCGATAGAATCAATTTTGTATATTATTAAAAACAAAATTGTAGTTTTTTGGTTAAATCGACCCATATTATATATATAGATAATCTATAATAAAATAGTTGTTTTTGCCTAATTTTGAAGAGTTAGTAATAGGCACCGTTATTGCATCTATTATCGCTTTTCTAATAAATCTAATTTTAATGCCAAGTTTTATTAAATTTCTAAAACTCAAAGGAAAGGTTGTAAATGATAATCACAAACCAAATAAACCCAAGGTTCCTAGACCCGGGGGGCCGATATTATTATTAAGCATTGTCATTGGGGAACTAATTTTATACTTTATTACCGGGAATCTCGAGATAGTAAGCATTTTACTTACCACGACTATAGCCTTCATAATAGGAATTATTGATGATTTTAGAATAATGCCAGGATGGTTTAAACCAGGGGCATTGATTTTAGCATCAATACCTCTAATTATTTTTCACATATATGACAACGAATTAAACGTAATTTTTGGGAGTGTGTTTATCCCCATCCTATACATCCCATTAATATTAATATCAATACCACTAGCAGGAAATACAGTAAACTCGATAGACGTATTCAACGGAGTAGCGACAGGATTCATGATTATAACGATGTTTCCAATAATAATTAGTACTTTTTTGTTTGGAGATCTGGAAATTCTCATGATCGAGATACCATTTTTAGCGGCTTTATTAGGATTTTATATGTTTCACAAATATCCCAGTAAAATATTTCCAGGAGATTCAGGTACGCTATTGATGGGAGCAATGTATGGAGCATTAGCAATTGCGTCTAAATCAGAAATAATTGCAATCATAGCATTATTACCAGCGATAATGAACTCATTTTTGTTCTTAAGTAGTGTAAGGAAGATTGTTGAACACAGAGAATTGAAATCTAGACCAACTATACTAAATGAAGACTATACACTACAAGCTTCAAAAGATAAGAACGCGCCCATCACCCTAGTTAGATTAATCTTGTTAGATGGAAAACTTTCTGAAAGAGAAATAGTCATGAAAATTTATAAATTGGCTACCTTTTCGTCATCACTTGCACTAATAACAATATTATTGCAATTTATTATATCTAGTGGATAGAGTGGGAGTTGGAGGGGGAGGAGAAATGAATTTTCTAGATCTCAAATTCTTTATCTTGTTTATGTGGGCACTAGTCATGACAGCATGTATTTTTATTATTTTTGTTATAGCCCCAATCAGCAAATTTCAAATAGATCAAAATGATTCTCTATCTTTTCTAAAGACTTCATTTATTCAGGCAACATTAGCAGTTATTATAGTTGGAATTTTAATAATTGTACTGAATAAATTTAAGAAAGTATATTTGTTAAAAAAACTTTCGGGTAAAAAAAAAAGTTAATCTATTTCTGCAGTATAAACCTGGATTAAGTTAGAAAATCCCTTTTTCTCTACAAAATTCCAAATCTTTCCACAAATAGAACATGTTATTATATTGTCTTTAGACGAATACTCTAAGCTATAATGGCTACAACGAATTTGATATTCGTATTTGAGTGACTCTAATTCTTTAATCGTATCTATATGCCTGACAGAATTTTCTGTCAATATTATTACCTAGAATCAACATAATATAATCTATTAATCATGAAAATTAATATAGTTTCAAAAAAAATATGGGATACCCAGTTGAATTCATATAGATATAAAAATCGTATTGAATACTAATGTAATAACTATAATTATTAAGAATCTATATATATCAATAATAGATAGGTAGTAATATTGAATAAATTGAATTCCGACATTAGAAAAATTCAATTTACTGGTAGATCGACATACATTTTATCATTACCCAAAAAATGGATTGAAGAAATGAATCTTAAAGCAGGGGACCATGTTTCTATCTCGAGGGGTTCAAACAATTCACTATGTATTACTCCAGAACAAGAGAAGAGATTACAAGACTCGACAAACGAAGTAAGTACTCAGGTATTGATTGATGAAGGTCCCAACACCCTAAAGAGAAAGATTGTTTCAATGTATTTGTCAGGATATAATCTGATAAATCTAAAAGCGAAATCTGCAAGGATTCAACCCATACAAAGAGAGGCGGTTAGAGAAGTGGTAAGAAGAAGTTTGATAGGAACAGAAATTATTGCGGATTCCTCTGATATAATTACCATCCAAGTTTTATTAACACTACCGGAATTATCAGTTAACACGGCTGTACGGAGGATGTTTTTGATTGCTTCATCAATGCATAGAGATGCCTTGGTGGCGTTAAAAGAAAAAAATTATGATATAGCGATGGGAGTAATCAGATCGGATGACGAAGTGGATAGATTTAGTCTCTACATATTAAGAAATCTAGTCATGGCTACTAATAATGAAAGGGTATTACAGGAAATAGGGTTAAAAAATGCCTCCGATTGCCTTAGCTATAGAGTTACTGTAAAAAGTATTGAACGAGTTGCCGACCATGCATCGAGAATTGCTTCAAAATCGATGGAAATTCAAAGTTTAATCCCTTCTTTGATAACCGAAAAATTAGAGAAATTGAGTAATTCTGCTTTAGAGGTTTTGACATCTGCAGTTGAGGCCTTCTTAAGAAGAGACTATAATTTGGCTGATAAAATTGCAGATAAATCAGATAACGTTCTTGGTATTGAAAGAGAGATCATGTTGTTCCTGGATTCGTTAGAAAATAATGATATCGATAGTCACAATATCAATGCAGGAGTAAAATTAATACTTGAAGATATACGCAGAACTGTAGAACATGCAAGTGATATCGCAGAATCAGCAATGAATCAAACTGTAGGAGAGATAATTAAAGTAGAGAAAAAGGCAGAGAATTGAAATTAGATATCGTTTTGTAGTAAAATTTGATTTATTTTAAAACAAAGACCACAGTGTATATTGCAATTATCATGAATACAAATGGGGCTAAGCGAATTACATACAAAACACCAAACCTGTTTGTTCATGGAGTTAAGAAAATAACAATTATTATAAATATTATGAATAAATAATAATATTAATTAGATAATAGATTGGAATCAAAATGCTATTAAAATATTAAAAATATTAAATGGCGGATTCGCCCCTGACCTTTGTTCTTATACTTATTGCCTCATGCACATCTGATATGAAAATTTTACCACCTATTTTATTATCCAGTGTATCCAATAAGGCATTGACTAGTTTATCTGCCACATCATCTCTCACAACTATTTCAACTTTTGTTCTAGGAATAAATTCCGGAGTGTATTGCATAGTACCTCTCCCAATTGAAACAGGCTGGGCTTTACCTTTTCCCTTTCCTTCAACTCGATAGTAGCTCATCCCACCGATATCATTATCCTTCATAACGGCACCAACAGTTTGTAGTTCTCTGTCTGGAATTATTATTTCAATCTTTTTCACTATTATTGATCAACCATCCTATTTTTTATATAACATATTTAAAACATCAATGTGTTCACTGCATTGCAGTGAAATAGTATCACAAAATAATTGAAAAAGATAATATTTATAAAATCTATTAACTATATTATGTGCATATTGCTATATATAAATTTTAAAAGTATATGATAAAATAGTAAATAAAGTAGATCGAATGTTCTGATCGAAAGACATGATCGAATGGACAGCTTTTAATAAATACTTGATCAACAATGTTCTATTTGATAATAATGAAATATAGAAGTAGAACAGAAATAACTGTCTTAATACTAGAAGCAGCAAACGGTGGAGCTACAAAGACAAAAATCATGTACAAATCATTCCTTTCATACGCACAGTTAAAAGAATACTTTACAATGCTAATTGAGAATG
>JBGTFK010000115.1:0-13713 GCA_041747305.1 Candidatus Nitrosocosmicus sp. | reverse complement strand
AAGTTGGAATCTTTGCAATGTTTATTGCAGCAGCTCTTGTCGGTTCAGTAGTAGCCTTTGGCGATAACTATGCATATGCAGGCGGAAAGAACAAGAAATCTAACGATGCAGAACAAGAAATCGAACAAGGACAAGTAAATGCACAAAACGCACAGTGTGTATCTGGAGATTTCACAATAGCTGGATGTAACAACGTAGGTTTAATGTTCCAATTCCAAGACGGTAACATAGCCGCAGGACAACAATAAACCCTTTTTTTCTTTTTGTATCTGTATCTCAAAGTTCGATCGATAAATTATATCTTATAACAATAAAAATTAGTTAATTAGTTAGTTAGTAGTTTTTAATCTATTAAATAGTAATTCCCCAAGTAACCATTTTAGTGAAACAATATTGTATTTTGTCATTTTATTATTGGGAGTTTGTAAAACAAAACGGTTATGATCCTTACCCTCCCCCTCCTCCTCAGGATTCTCAAAATCTTTGGATCCAATATAGAATTTCTCTTCGCGGTAAAATAGAGTTGACCCTGCACTATCAATAAACACAACAAAGGAGACATTCATACTATATTTTTCAACAATACAAATATGGTGTTTTTTTTCTCCAAGCAGTTTTTTTTGTGAATTATTCTTGTAATCAAAATTCAAGATATTCATATAATGTTCTAAGAGAGGAATCATTTTTCGGATAAAATTTTTAAAAGCGCTTGATTCACTTGGGCAAATACCATAGTCGTTATCAGACCACTTAAAAAAATAAGAACCTATTCGTATGACAGGTTTAAAGGAATAGTCATGATTAGCCTCATTTGTCAACTACGAAAGCATCTCCGTATAAAGTCAAAATGAAATGAATATGAATATGAATATTTGTACAGTTAATCAATATAAAATGTCTTACAGCTATCTTGTAATAATAGCTTCCGAAAACCATTTGGGAATCATTTCTTTACCGTTTTTTAATAAAAACGAAACACTGCTATCAAGAATATATGTATTAGCATAGTCATCAGCATTTCTAACACTTCTTCCATATGCTTGTATAAGTCGAAGTATTGTATTCCATTCATACCACTTTGGATTACGCTGTTTTAGTACAGATATTTTCTTATCAGTTAAATCAGGATATGGAACTTTTACTATTACTTGGAATCTAGAAAGATCGTCCTTAAGGTCTACCCCTAAGAACATGGATGGAGATATAAGGACTGTGGGTTTTGTACTATGAGTATGTTTTAGTATCATTTCATTTCTATCAAACTTTGGATTGGTTTCAATGAGTCTTGATAAATTTTCCTTGGACAAGTTATTCTTGATAAATTGAACCTGTGAATATGATGTTGTATGAATTATACCCTTGTCATTCTTATGTACAGAAAGAAGATTATCAAGCACTTTGACTATGTTTGGCAAAGACTCGCTCATGGTTCTTGCATTTAGCCAGGCTACGTTCATCAGATATATTGGTCTATTTTTGATTGGGAAATCTGAATTTTCAACACGTATAAACTTTACATCTTCGTTCTTTAATCCCACTGCCTTACACAGATTTTCTTTACTTAAAATAGTAGCGCTCATTAACAATGAAACAGAACCCTTATCAAAAATATCTGTAAAATAACTTGATACTATTAGTGGTTCTAATTTGATCCTTGAAAGCTTATTGTCTATTTCATTTTTAGTAATGTTTGTAACTAACCAATTTTCCTTATTAATACGTAAATCCTCTAAGAAAGTTAACAAATTTTTTTCATAATTTATGGCATCGATAAGGTTCTTTTCGCTAACATGTATATCCTGGCTGTTGTTGTTGTTGCTGCCACCTGATCCCAAAATATTTGCGGATTTCTCAACATAACTAGTAAATTGATCTTTTAATCCGGTACAAAAATCTATCCAAGTTTCGACATCGGTCTGTTTATTATCAGGCAAATTTATTTTTGGAAAGAACCTAACTAAAGATTCTTTACTGAATATGATATTTTTAAACGAAGATACTTCAGATTCTAGCGTGTGAGCTTCATCTAAGATCAAAAGCTTTCTTTTGTTTACGCCCGATGAATAAAAGAGATCAGATAGAAAATATTTGTAATTATAGATAGTATGGCTAGATTTTATAGAAATCCATTTTTGATGATAATAATGACAAGGCTTCCACTCTATTTTGATAAGCTGGGAATGTTCTTTAGCTTTATCATAATATTTTTTTAATGCGTAATTGTTTATATCCACGTTTTCATAAATGGTACCTTCAGATTTTACATCATAATCACTCATTCTAGTCTTATAGATACAATCAAAATCATCGTCCTTCAGGCAGGGCCCATATTCACAACTTTCTCTTATGCCCATATCCTCTTTAACAATGCATGGAAAATTATTTCGACCCTTAACTTCAGAAAGATATGGAAAATCTCTATTATACTGGGTTTGAAGATCCTTTGTTGATGTACAGATATGAGAACTTCCCAGAAATCGTGATAGTGTTACTGCTACCGCACTCTTTCCAAATCCTGTCGGTGCTTCTAAAAATATGAATTTGTAATCAGATTTAAGCGCTTGATCAAGTTCATCAAGTACTTTATCCTGGTTAGGACGGATATAATCTAGAGGGAAAAAGCTTCGCATAGACATAAGAGGGGATGATTATCTGTATACAAATGGATTATTAAAGCGTAACCTAATAATCATTCAAAATATTATTCAATCTGTTTGGACAGGCAGTGCAAAGGCAGGCCGGAAGGACAGACAAATAACAGCGATAATTCACTCCATGATTCCATGGCCCATTATCCTCATACTCTTTGAATCCGGTTTAAATAGAATGCACAAATCATTCTTTACAAATGCCAGTGGTTTTTCAAATGAAATCAATAAGATTGAATTGGGCATTACCTTTATTTTCACTGTTCGTATCTGAAGCCCAACACTCATCATATAATTCTGTGTTTCAGGTATTTCTTCCTTAAAGTATGGATTCTTGATAAACTTCAATTGAAAATCAGCTGTTGCTATTTTGGCAAACCCGGGAGATGTAATAACATCTCCTCTCGATATATCCTTAGCAGGCGCCCCTTTAATCGCCAGACCTACACGGGAATTTTTCTTTGAAGTATTAACTGGGTCATCATGCATTTGAATGGATTTTATAACCACAGGTTTGTTTGATGGGCTTAAAACTAACTCATCATAAGTTTTAATCTCCCCCTGTTTCACAGTTCCCAGAACGACTGTACCTACTCCCTTAACGTCAAACACATGATCTACTACAATGCAGGCTTCAGAGGGTTGAAGACTCTCTTTTCCTTTATCATTTGGGTCCATTTCTGTTTCAGTTTCTGTTTCGGTTTCTGTTTCTGGTTTTGATTCCATTTCAGTTATACTGTTTTTGAGCTGTTCTAAACTATCCAGTATTTGAAATGATGATAAGCCGGTATTCTTTATGATATTTCTTACTTTTTCAACGTCGATCTCATAACCGTATAAAATAAAACCATTCTTTATGCCAAAAATATCAACTGCTATTAGCTGTTCGCCAAGAAAAGAATCGAGTTTGGAGATATTGATGATTGCATAGTTAGACATTGCGATAGACTGTAGAAGAGGCTGAAGTTTTTCAGGATAGGTATTAGGGAAACAATAAGAAATGATTTTATCGTTAGTTTTTCTATCATATATGGTGATATCACTTGAAGTCCCCTTTTTTCCCAGCTCATTTGCAATTGTTGTATCCCCTAGTAAAACAAAATTAAAACTATTCAAAACTTTTGATTAGTATAGTTTTTTTTAAATAAAATCGTTGCTTTTAGGTCAAATAATGATCAAATAACCCATAATTTGGAACATTCTAATGCATTGCTTTTTATATAGTACAGCCACATATAGAAATCCTGAGCTGAATATATTAATTGGTTAGTTTTGAAGAACTTGGTATTGAAAAATCTATAGTTAAAGCATTGAAAGAAACTGGAATCGAACAACCATTTCCTATTCAAGAATCAATAATTCCACTTATTTTAAAAGGAGAAGATGTTATTGGTAGATCGAATACAGGAACTGGTAAAACAGCCGCATTCGTACTACCTATGTTGAGTAAGTTAAATCCGAAAAATTTTCTACAAGGACTGATTTTAGTTCCTACTAGAGAATTGGCTATACAAATTACAAGCACGATAAATGAACTTGTAAAATATAGCAACCTGAGGTCCGTTGCAATCTATGGCGGGCAGAATTTCCAAATGCAGAGGAAAATACTCAATAAAGGTGTAAATATCGTAGTTGCAACCCCAGGAAGACTCTTGGATCACATGAATCAAAGAACTATTACTTTAAGTAAGATTAATTTCCTTATCCTTGATGAAGCAGATAGGATGTTAGATATGGGTTTTATTGATGATATCAAAGAAATCCTATCTCATATCGATAGTAAAAAGCAAATTTGCCTTTTCTCTGCAACGATGCCTGACTCTATTGTGCAACTGGCAAAAGAACAAATGAAGAATCCGAAACATATTAGCATTGAAAAGACAATCTCACAGGCAAACATAAATCAATCATACTTGATGCTTTACGAAAAGGACAAATTCCAACAATTAGTTAGCACTTTGAAGCCTATTTCAAACAATGGCGCAAGTCATATTATTGTCTTTACGGCAACAAAGCAAAGGGCTAGA
The DNA here is from genome assembly GCA_041747305.1 of Candidatus Nitrosocosmicus sp. Taxonomy (GTDB): domain Archaea; phylum Thermoproteota; class Nitrososphaeria; order Nitrososphaerales; family Nitrososphaeraceae; genus Nitrosocosmicus. The sequence goes on along the minus strand of JBGTFK010000115.1, from coordinate 9,038 downwards.
GATTTGGCGTATAAATTAAGAAACGACGACTTTTTTGTAGATAGTATTCATGGAGATTTAAATCAGAGACAAAGGGAAAGTACCCTTTCAAGATTTAGAAATAAGAAATTCAACATTCTTATCGCTACAGATGTCGCATCAAGAGGACTAGATATTACCACTGTCAGTCACATTATCAACTACGACATACCTGATGATGCAGAGACATATTTCCATAGAATAGGGAGAACAGCAAGAGCAGGAGCAAATGGTACTGCACTTTCCTTTGTTTCACAACACGACATGTTTACACTCAGGAAAATACAAAATATCGCAGCAAACTCGCTAAAGAATTTAAACACAGAATATGGAATAGAAGTAGATTTCAAATTCAATAGTGCTCCTAGGCCTAATCGTTTCAGATCGAATTATGGTAGAAGAGGATATGGTCAAAATAGGGTTCCAGGAGAACAAAGGTCAAGGAATAGCTATGACAATAGTAACAGCAGGTATCCGTCTAGGAATAGCTATGACAATAGTAACAGCAGGTATCCGTCTAGAAGACTGAGTGGTATTACTAAACCCCTTGGTCGAAGAAATAACTATAACAGAGACTCGGACTAAGAGGACAAAAAAAGACAGGCGTATGCGCACAGTGAGTAACACTTTGTGCATGCGTTTGAATCAACTTTTATAATTTTTTTAACAATCTATTTTTATCAAATCATTATATAGAGTCACTGAATAATCTCGCCGGCTGTGAAATTTTGATAATCAGGTAAGCCTTAAAAGAACCATCGACAATTAAATGAGACGAGCCCTTTACTTTTAGAGTATAAAAACATACAAGAAAAAAATTAAGTCTTGAAACTACTGTTTGAGTCAAAAAAAAAGACGAAAAGATTTATCCAATCTTATTCGAGATGGTCGTCGCCTAGTTGAGCGATTTCATTAACCCCTAGAACTACAGTAGATGTAGCTGGAAAGTCAATATCATCCGTAGAGTTATTTGCGATTGCAATATCTGTGATGGTGATTGAGTCGTCAGATGCTATATCTACATGATAAAGACAGAGATCTCCAGGTGTGGATAATGGTGCGACATAATCTAATTCAGCTGCTGCTAGATTTGGAGCTTGACCAATTAGTACATCTACAGCGGTAGCATTATCATCATTACATGGAAACTTTGCTGCGATGTGACCATTCATGATCTTGTATGGAGTAGAATCATACAGGTGGATAAAACTGCCTTCGGGTAAGCTTTCACCTTCTAATAATATAGTTTGAGAATCTCTGGTCACTGTACTTGCATGAGTAGCATTTTCAGAATGAGCATCAGATGATTCTTCTGCGGCAACTTCATCTGTGGGTGCTGCAATGTTAGCATCTCCAGTTACCAATCCGTCGGTTGTTGTTGGCAATAATTCTTCTTCAACTGGTACGCTTCCGGTTTCATTAGCGAAATTTCGCTCTGCTGCATCTGTTACATTCAAAGCTTCAGCCTCGGTTGTTGTTGGCAATAATTCTTCTTCAACTGGTACGCTTCCGGTTTCATTAGCGAAATTTTGCTCTGCTGCATCTGTTACATTCAAAGCTTCAGACAACGTTATATTTTGTTGTGCGTATACATTTCCATTAACAGAAAATATTGCTGATACGAGTACAAAAACTACAAAAAGCGATACTTTTGTACTAGTTGATTTATTAGTCATTATTTTATATTAAAAATACTTGTATTTATGTAATTTTTAGTACAATCATCGAACTATTTACTCACCTTTTTTACATCTTTGGCCCGCATTGACTTTACAATAAAGGAAATTGCAATCAAAGCAGCAAGTGGTATGTAAATATAATAATAATTCACCACAAAGGTTTGTAAAATATCATAAATTCTTTCTGCAACTGGAACTTGAACATCAACTTCGTATACAAAGTTCAAAATATTTAGGGTATAGAAAATATCCTTAATATCCACAAACAAAAGATACTTTCCGGGCTCATTGAAGGCATAATTAAAATCGTAATGGCCTTGTCTAACCAGTGTATAATTATCTGGATTTGAGAATACAGGGCTTCCGTCCTTAAAAATAGAAAAGGAAACAGGAAGTTCGATCAATTCATCTCCAGCGCTAGAAGTAATACGGAAAAGAAAAAAGGTATCTTTGTCAATCATGGGTTTAGATGGATTTACTAAAAGCTCTACGACGTAATTTCCTATTGTTTGAGTTTGAGTACCATTAAAACCAGTATCATTACCTCCAAAAAGAGAATGTGCAAAAGCTAGGTCCCCAGTGTCAAGTGGGGAGAAATAAATTACCATAAACAAAGAAAAGAAAGAGATAAAGAACAATAACCAAATTTTTGACCTTTGAAAACGTCCAAAGATTCTGAATAGAGAAGTATTATGATTTACAAGAGATGTCAAACCTAGAAAAATAACACACTTAAAAAACAAACCCTTGCCAGATGAAAACATATCAATATTTGGTCAAAGTTTAATATAAATTCAATAAAAGGACCATAAAGTTACTTTATAGATATGAGAATGTGCCCTATATTTTTTATTAAGATAATATGTTACATTACACTTTAGACAATCTTGTAAAAACTAGGTAAAATAGATCAGCAATCAAATACCATGATTTTCTATAAAATGAATGAATCCCTAATCTACTAAGTCAAGTATCTTAATTTGGATCTACATTCATTCTTATAATATGATTTTTTTACGCTGCAAAACAGACGCTAAATAATTAAATGTTGATGAAAGATTAGATACTTAACTTAGAAGCAGGGCTTGATTGATGTGCCAAAGAAATCAGACCATTTTAAGATTTTAAGAATTTAATAAGTCTGATTCCATATGATGGGTATATTGACAAACGAGTTTCAACCACCACAAGATAAACCCAAAAAAACAGTCCAAGAATCAGAAGCAGAGACGACAATAGTAATGCTGCCTTCAGATGCTAACCCGCTTGGAAATGTTTTTGGCGGAATGATTTTAAAGTATGTGGACCTGTTGGCTGGTTTAGTGGCAAAGAGACATGCAGGTCATGCAAATATTGTAACGGCAAGTATAGATAGCATGACATTTCTAAAGCCCGTGTATATCGGAAATGCTTTGATTTTAAAGGCAAGAATAAACTACGTTAGACGAAGTTCTATGGAAGCAGAGGTAAAAATAGAAGCAGAAGATCTAAACAAGTCCCAAAAGGTTCACACCGGCACCGCATATGTAACCCTAGTAGCACTAGACGAAAAAGGAAAGCCTACGGAGGTTCCTCAATTGCTATTGAGAGATGAGGAAGAAAAAAAAAGATTTTTAGAAGGACAGGGCAGGATGGAAATGAGGCTAAAGAATCGAAAAAAGTAATACAAAAGAGTAGTCCATAATAACAGTTTAATGATTTTCACTACTAGTATTGCAAGAATGGTACTGCAACTGCAACTGCAACTGCCGATTGAAATCAAACGTTAATTGTCAAAAATGAATAAATCTACCTAAAATACCTGCATAAAGACAAAAAGAACAACAGCATACAGGAAGGTCCTGTTAACTTAACGATAAGCCTATAGATTGAAGATTCCCTATTTCTGATATGTTTGGTAAAAGAAACATAACATCTTCATGATACATTGAATCTGATCTGTATTTGTATTTTCTTGGTCTTTCAACCAGAGGTGTTTCTAAGGCATTGTTCTTTTTGAACAAGGTCAAAAGAAGCCATCATGTTATAATCTGGAAAATGGATTCAAAAGTATCCTAAAAAGATATCATCAAAAAGAAAAAGGATTTCAGAATTCATAGTTGATGAAACATTAATTAAAGTAGGTTCAGAATAAATTTGGTTATGGATTCTGATAGAACCAGAAGACAGGCAAATTATCGCACTTTTTTAGTTAATAAATCCAAAGAGAGAAACATGCTAATTGCAGAAAAGCTCCTCTCAGTTGTAGTAAGGATTCACGGAACGTATCCTCTGTCAACTGACGGCGGAACCTGGTATCCACAGGCTTGTATATTTCTTGGATTAGAACATCATATCCATTCCTCTTTGGAGAAAAGTATAATCGAAAGAATAATGCAGTATAAAGGATAGAACTGAAAGTTTTGATGACCACTTTCCTTGTAGGACGAAGAATTGCAAGTTAAAACATGTACGGAATTGGCTGCAGTTCTTTGTTGACTACCACAATAGAGATAAAAACCTGTTAAATGAACAGAGACAGTGGTAGATAAGAGTAGTGATGACCTCTTGTACTAATATATATTTTTGAATAATTTACTAAATATTGCTAATTTTTTTCATATATCAGAATTCATATGTTTAAATGTATAGATGTTTTATCACAAAACATATATAAAATATATTCCTCAAATATTTATAGGATGGTAAAAAAAACCAAACTCCAAGTCATAATTTCGATAAGGAAAAAGAACAAAGGCAATCTGCAGCCAATGATGATTTAATAGTAATTAAGAAAGAGCATGATTTTATATTTTATATATCTAACTTGTACATCATCTGACAAAATCTTTATTGTTATATAGGATTAGAAAATCATTTAAAAGGTCATAAACTAGATTTATAATGATGCTACAAGGAATTTATTGATAAATCTGTATCGTTAGGCCAAAGCTTAATTACAATCACTTGTAGGTATAATTATTTCTCAATGGAAAAACTGTCGCGAATTATTAGTTATCTAAACTCCCATTTGAAAATAATTCAAAGAGCTATTTTATTTGTTAAAGGCAAACTAAACGAAATAGTGGCTCCGATTCCGTCATTATTATTTTCAGCCCAGATTTTACCTCCGTGCGCTTCTATGATATTTTTTGATAAATATAATCCCAGTCCTGTACCTTGAAAAGACTTTGTCACAAATTTGGTAAACAATCTGGGTAATATCTCATTATCTAATCCAATACCTGTGTCTTTTATACTGACAATAGCCATATGTTGAGGGTAATAGTCATTCTTGGAAGTGGTAATGGTACTAATTGTCTTGTCTATACTTATGAATATTGATATCACTCCTCTTCCTGTTTCTTGTTCTGAGGTTGATTTAATAGAATTATCAATTAAATTAGAAATTACTTGCCCTATCCTTTTGCTGTCCGCATCCACTAGATATTCCGTATCAAAATGGTATTGAAATTTTATTTTCTTTGCATTATCCAAGATATGTTCTAATTCTTTAATAACGTTCACTATCAATTCATTTAGGCTAAAAACCTCTTTATTTGGCTTAAATAATTTACTTTCAAACTTAGTTACATCCAAAATTTTTTCATTCAAATAGGATAATTTCTTTGCATCTTTTACTACTCTGTCCAGTAATTCCATATGATGTACATCTTTTGTCTTATCTCTCACATATTCAGTTAGTCCGATAATGGGAGTAAGGGGTGTTCTTAAATCGTGGGCTACTATGTTTATGAATTCCTTTTGCATTTTGTCATGAATTTTTAATTTTTCATGTGCATCTTTTAATTGTCGATAGATCTCTGTTTGCTTCCAAATACTATCAAATATTGCTACATAGGATAGTACTGTAGGTGCACTATTTGAATAAGTTACAAACCCTATCGCCTCTGATATGATTTGTTTTGTATCGTCTTTAGTTTCTGCAACGAGAGATTGCTTTCTGTCTATTACCAGAATTGATACCTTAGATAATGGTTCAATGTATTGGACTACAAAATTAGGTCTATTTAGTATTGTTACAAGTCTCTGTACTTCATCATCTTTTGGTGTTAGAATTCTAATAATTATCCATGGTTTAGTATCCCCTAACTCCTTTAATAACTGAAAAGCACCGGATTCAGTTTGTCTATGAAACGCTTTAGGAGTAGACATTATTACCAATATTTCAGATTCAGCAGATTTTAAAAGATCAAAAACTTTATTTTGTATATCTACAGGACTATTACTTGACTGCATAATTTCGGGAACAATTCCCTCTTCTATTTCCCTTAGTTTTTGTTCAAAGGGTTCAGCCCTTTTCCAAAACATTTCAAATACATACTGTTGTTGTTCTACCACTCCTCTTTCATTGCTGTATACAACAGGATTCAAAAGTTTTGTTTCACTCCATGTCGTCATACCTAAAAATTCCGAATCATTTACACATACAGATCCTTTCACTCCATCAAGATGTCTGAGTTCACTTACAATCTCACTTAGCTTTTTGCAGTATTGGATATTATCTTTTGTAATCTCTGTGATGAATCTGATTTTTGCGCCTCGATTTTTTGCTTTAACATAATGACTCTTATAAATATCAGATTTTATAATTACAGAAGGTCCATTCCTATCTACGCAAATATCCATTTTCTCACTAACATTCTCTAAAAAACGAACTCCGTAATTTACCACAGCATCCATATCATATATCAAATCAGTTTTTCGATTACGGAGGGTAGTATGTCCAGAGATAGTCAACTACTATAGTAAATAGCGAGTGGCTTATAAAAACAATATTAAAGTCATAGATCTGAGACATGTACAACATACCAGCAACATATAGAAAGTTAGTTTCCTTTTTCCGAATTAGTAAAACGAAAATGGATATCCATGAATGTCATTATAGATAGTAAATTAGAATTGAATTAACAAACCTTTTTTAAACTATTCAAGAAATCCAAACTAATAACTACAGTATATTGTTTTTATATGGCACACTTTGCGCTCTTTTTGATTAGTGATATCTAAATAAAACCAACCCTTCAACCGATTATGGGTTTAACAGAATATATGAACGGTAAACTCAAAGATAAAAAGCACTCCGAGTTGTTTGATTCGTTGATTACAAGTGGGCAAAAACTCAATGTCCTGACTAAAAATATTTTGGATGTTTCGAGCATTAAAGACCATTTATTAACTTAAAAAAAGAACAGTTCATTCTGAGCATGTCGATATCAAACGCTATAAAAAATTTTGATAATCTATTAAGAAAAAGCAAATAGAAATAAAATATGAGTTCCATAATTCTTATGAAGAATGTTTTGTAGTTGGAATAGAACTAGGATTGAACAAATAGTTTCAAATTTAATTGATATTTCTTTAAAGTCTATTTCAAGAAAAAACGATAAAAAAGAGGGTCGGATTTTAATAAAGTTTGAAAAGCCAAAGAGAAAGTCCGACAGGTTAAAAAGAAACAGTACAAATACTTCAAGTCGCCATAGAAGACAATAGAGAGTGAAAAGTATCCGTCCCTACAACAAACATACATTGAAAAGGCAGAAGAAAGGCTAATAACTGCCTAATTTTTTCATCCCGAAAGTAAATTATTAATCGGATGTTGTCCTAAAACATACAATTACTTGAAAAAAATTATTCTAATGTCTAATACTGAGGTCTCAAAGTTGACGTTTTAAATATTTTCGTTTCTAGATGCTATGTGAAATGCCTGGTGAAGAATCGAGGAGAAAATTTACAGATTGGTTTAAAAAAAATTATCCTCAAGAATATTATTTCTTTCATAAAATAGAGTCAAATCTTGACAGACTCTATTCAACTAAACATCTTGGTCTCCATGAGGGAGAGTTTGCTGAAATTTCAATAAATGTACAAAAACGTGAGGGGGTAAATATCACCTGGCCGCTGATCCATTTACATCAATTTTTCTTGATTCAATATGTAAAACAATGATGGATGAATTTTCTAACAACGTGGAATCTATTGCTTCTGATAGAGTTCAAAAGGAATTTGAAAATAGATTTGGTATCAAATGTCCAAATTGCAAAGTTGTAAATCTTACAGATTCTAAATATTGTAATGCATGCGGATCAGAACTTTCATCAAACTAACAAACTATATCAATCATTTGAGGATGTCAGATATTAAAGATCTATATTTTCTTTCAATAATAAATAATGATTTATTCCAAGTTAGATGAGTGATGCAATGTTAATAGCTGACAATATACATAAGAAAAAGAGTAAACTACAACATGAGTAGACGAGACAATTTTAAAAGCAACTTGAGAACTTTTGTCCTATACTGTTTATCTTTCTTTTTTATCATTATGGGATTTATTTTAATGTCTATTGGTTAATAGGTGCCTTCTATCTTTTGTTTTTTATGTTTGCAGGAATGATGTTGTTAGGATTTGGCGGCTTTATTTTTTTCAGTCTATACATGAATAAGTTGAACAATCGGAGTAAAGACTTATAGTTGACCTATGAAATGGAGTGGATCTATTTAAATCAATTTCGAAAAACTGATGATTCTACTTCTTTAGCTCTTCACATTCAAACATTAAGTCATAAAATGTATCTATATGTTTATTTTATAGTTTTCTGATAATTCAAGGATATTCGATTACAAGGAATTGGATATGTTAGACGAATACAAGAAGAAAAGAAATTTTAGGGCTTCTCCAGAGCCTAATGGAAATAACAATCTAAATAAAAGTACTACAGCTACAGGTGATGAAAGCACCTCAATTGATGATAATAACCCATCAAAATCAAGACCTCGCTTTGTGGTCCAAAAACATGAAGCGACAAGATTGCACTATGATTTTAGATTAGAATCTGTTAAGGAAGATGTTCTCTTATCCTGGGCCATACCTAAGGGACCATCCCTGGATCCATCTATAAAGAGATTGGCAATACGAACTGAAGATCACCCTGTGGATTACTTGTCATTTGAAGGGGTTATCCCTGAAGGAAACTACGGTGCTGGAACTGTAATAGTGTGGGATATTGGTGAATACATGTTGGAAAAAAGCACCTTAACGAAATATTCTACGAGAGAACATCTAGAGGAAATACCAGAAGTTTTAGACCTGTCTGAGCTAGAACAAAAATATGGAAAAATTACGTTTGTATTGTATGGACAGAAATTAAAAGGCAAGTTTTCGTTGGTGAAAACTAGGACTAAAAATCAGTGGCTATTGATTAAGAGCCTATCCCAAAATTATTTTTCTATAGATAATCATACAACAAGAGAACTGTACCAACCCAAGGTAGTTCCCCACCTTCTTTTCATACCTTGTATATAATTTTCTGAACCTGTTATGCCATGAATTTGTTCTCT